>JBBRHK010000170.1:0-6670 GCA_038222815.1 Chitinophagales bacterium | reverse complement strand
CTTCGCTGCTATCACTCATCCATTGTTCTAGCTCGGCTTTACTATTGATTTCCCTTTGTAGTAAAGATTGTAGAATGGGTTCTAAGTTTTCCCAAGTGTCCAATTTAAAATCTTGGGCGAGAAATTTTCTTTCTGTCTTTTGTATATCTGCTGTGTACGTCATAATGTAAAAGTAAAGCCGCAAAGCATTTTACTTTGCGGCTAGTATCTTAAATAAATTAAAAAATCTGAAATCCAATAGCTGTCCACTTACAACTCATCACTCATCACTCACCACTTACAACTCCCTACGCCATTTTCCTCGGAGCTGTTACCTTCTTTGCTGGACCACTTTTTATCGTTGCCGCTTTGGGTGTTACTTTCTTAGCCGTTTTTTCTGCTGCTGGCTTTGCTGTTTCTTCTTCTCCCTCTACAGCTTCAGTATGCTCAGTAAGCTTGATATCAATCTTTTTTTCGTTCAAGATTTCAAACCATTTTAGCATCTTCTTCATATCACTAGCATATACTCTCTCAAGGTCGATTGCTGGATATACTTTACCAAAATACTTTTTAATGTCCTCATTGCTAGCTTTAGCATCAGGCATCTTTTCTTTACTGCTTGCCATTCCTTGCAGAACTTCTACCATATTCACATTATCAGCAGTAGTATATATCTCTATACTTTCTAAGTGAGAGAACTGGTGTACCCTGTTACTTACAAATTTACTACTGCCATCTTGTAAAGATTTTACGATTCCTCCATCTGCCTTTGAAGACAAAAGTTCATAAAGACCCGGCATTCCTGTTACTGCTACTAGTTTGTTATATTCCATACGATATTTTAATATTGGGCTGCAAGATATTTAAAAAATATTTGTTGCTGTTTTTTTTAGGTTAAAATTATTACGGTTTTGAAGCTAATTCGAGCATCATATCTATTTCCTCCGCTAATTCCTCTGTACTGCCATCGAAACCTATCACCTTAAATCTCACGTTGCCGTTTTTATCAATGATAAATTTTGTAGGAATACCAGATACTTTATAATCGGCTACCATCTTATCTTCTGTGTCCATCAATACATAAAATGGGTAGTTTTTTTTCTTCATAAAATCTACTGCATTCTTAGTTTTGTTGTCTCCTTGCTCCCAAGTATCTACAAATAAAAACTGTACGTCTTTATTATCCTTATGCTTGGCTACAGCCATATTAAGACCAGGCATACTTGCTATACAAGGTCCACACCAAGTAGCCCAAAAGTCAACTAGAACTGTTTTTCCTTTTAAGCTGGCAAGACTTACCATTTTACCTTCTGTGTCTTTTAAAGAAAATATAGGCGCTGGCTCGTTGATCATACTCGCCATAAGAGTAGCTTTTCTTTTTTCCTTTGCAGCTTTTTCTAGATTAGTAAGATAACTATCATAACCAGCATCAGAGCCGTTTTTAGCCACGAAAAGTGTTTTTAGATTTTCCTTTATTTTACCAGTACTTGTGCCTTGCTCTACCATTTTTTCTATAATGGGCATTGCTATTGCTGGCTTTTTATATTTTGCTAAAGCAATTACGTAGCGCTCATTATATTCTTTGTTTTCAAAGTTGGAAAGTTTTGCGGCATCTAAGCCGTACTTATGAGCTGCCTTATAATCACCTGTTTGCTCTGCTAAATAAGAATAAGTATCTGCATACATTGCATAGGTGTTGGCTCTGTTTTTTGTCCAATCCGCTAGTGTAAGTCCTTTTGGTTTTTTGCTGGCATCTAGTTTTCTCTCCTTGCTGGCGAAGGTTACAGCCTCGTAAGACATCTTTTTTGCCATTGCTATTTCCTCGCCGGCTTCTGCCATATTCCAAGAAACGTTGTTTAGATTAGAGGCTCTGCTAGTAGCAGGTAATTTGCTATTCCATTCCATAAACTTACCATAGTTTTTTTCTGTAGCGTAGGCATTTGCTATGTTAGAATAATAAGAGTCCTTGCTTTTATCATCTGCAGCAAAAGGATATTGTGCTTCTAAAGCAGCTAGTAAAGAAGCTTTCTTTTCTGCATTTTTTTCTATTTGAAATGCCTTGATTGCAGCCATTCTATTTACATCCTTGGGAAAGCTACTATTTTGCTTTAATGTAATCGCCGCCGCCTTATCTTCTATTTTCATTCGCTTGTAAGAGCTTACCAGAAATTCCAAATCTTTGAAATCAAGATTGGGTTGGCTAGCAAAGCCTTGTAATAGCAACTCATTCTTTGCAGCAGCTTCTACTTTAAATTTTCTGGAGTTGGCAGACATCATTGCGCCTAAAAACGTTCTGTCATTAAGTAGGGCAGGGTTTGCAGTTGCGCCTTCATTAAGGATATTGTAGGCTGCATCGGCATCATTATCCATTCCTGTAAGGTATTGTCCCATTCCAGAGTACAAAGAAGACATATCTGTATAATATCCAGACGCTACCTTACCTGATGGGTCGTACACTGCAAAAAGGTAACCTTTGCCTTTATTATTGTCAGCTTTCTTATCATTCTTTACTGATATGGCTATGGCATCGGTACCATCTGGGACTGTAAAACTGCCAGTATATTGTTTTTCTTTCTTGCTTACTTTAGGCTCTATAACTTCCCAACTGCCGTCTTTGATTATATATAGTACTACATCTACCTTGTCACTATTATTTAAAAGGGTAATCGCACTGTTGTAACTAAAGGTTACTTTTTGTCCGGCAACAGGCGATGCAGGAGATAGCGTAAGCGCTTCATAACTTACTTGCGCAGATAGGGTACCTACAAAAAACAGAAAGGTTATAATTCCGTAGAGTTTCTTTTTCATAATTTTAAAACGTTGGGCTATGGTGTAAAAAATTGCCAATGCGATATTACGACCAGAAAATGAGAAATGCTAAGCATTACCGTTAAAAAAGCAAGGATGCTAGGAGCGTCATCAATAGTTAGGAGATGGATAAGATTGGCTGGAATAATTTGTAGAAAATAAAATTAATCTTTAGTGGCGAAAAAGAAGAGGAAATAAAAATCCTCAAACTGAAATAAAACAATTTGAGGATAATGGGATAAAATGTATTTAGAGCGGGGATATTGAATGGTGAAATATTAGTGATTGAAAGCTGCCTGCGCATTTTTAGAAAGTGCCTTAGCCTTTGCAAACCAAGTTATGGTAAACATTGGAATCACAAAACCAAAATCGCTTGACTCCTCGATAAAACAAGTGGCACCACCAAAAAAGCCAAGCTTACCGCCATAAAGCCTAAAGTACATTAGTGCTGATAATGGCGCCCAGATAATTTTAAATAGCGTGTTATATTGAATCATAAAAAGGCTGATACACGAAATAGCGTCAAAAATCACACAAGTGAGTAAGCTAGGAAAATGAGGGTTGTTTAAGGTCTTCATTTTAAAATTTGTTTTAGTGATACCTGGAAAAGAAGCGCTTAGAATAAGAGTTAGAGGTAAAAAGTGCCTTTTTCACATATAGAACGTACCTAACTATCATTTATTGTGTGGGACATAAGATTTTTTTCGATGGGCGATAGAGTGGGTTTTAACACGAATGATAGCTAATAATTGACTACCTTTGCGCCCTTTAAAAGAAGCTTCTATTAAGTATAGGCGCTTTAAAACAACAAAAAATACAAATGAATATTCGCAACATCGCCATCATCGCCCACGTAGATCATGGTAAAACAACATTGGTAGACAAGATTTTACACGCCACTCAGGTATTTAGAGACAATCAGGAAACTGGTGAGTTGATAATGGATAGCAATGATCTTGAAAGAGAAAGAGGAATTACTATTTTTAGTAAGAACATATCTGTTAATTATAAAGGAGTTAAAGTAAATGTTATAGATACTCCTGGTCACAGTGACTTTGGTGGTGAGGTAGAGAGGGTTCTAAAAATGGCTGATGGTGTTCTTTTATTAGTAGATGCTTTTGAAGGGCCAATGCCGCAAACTCGTTTTGTGTTGCAAAAAGCCTTAGCACTTGGTCTTCATCCAATTGTGGTGATTAACAAAGTAGATAAACCTAACTGTCGTCCTGATGAAGTACATGATTCAGTTTTTGAATTATTCTTTAACCTTGATGCAACTGAAGAGCAATTAAATTTCACTACCATCTACGGAAGTAGTAAGAATGGCTGGATGAATACGACACTTACAGAAACGGACAATATTTTCCCATTGATGGATGCTATCTTAGAGCATGTACCTGCACCTAAGGTAAATGAAGGTCCTTCTCAAATGCAGATCACCTCTTTGGATTATTCTTCTTTCTTAGGAAGGATTGCCGTAGGTAAAGTAGCTCGTGGTAGCATTAAAGAAAGTCAGCAAATTGTTTTGCTTCAGGCAGATGGTACTAGCAAAAAGATGAAAATCAAAGAATTATATGTCTTTGAAGGAATGGGAAAGAAGAAAGTAACTGAGGTGTTTGCAGGAGATATTTGTGCGATTGTAGGATTGGAAAGTTTCAATATTGGTGATACTATTGCTGATATAGACCATCCTGAGGCATTGCCTGTGATAAGTGTAGATGAGCCAACAATGAGCATGTTGTTTGGTATCAATAACTCACCTTTCTTTGGTAAGGAAGGTAAGTTTGTAACAAGTCGTCACTTACGTGATCGCCTGATGAAAGAAACGGAAAAGAACTTGGCACTTCGTGTAGAAGATAGTGATAGTGCTGATAGTTTCAATGTATTTGGTCGTGGTATTTTGCATCTAGGTATTTTGATAGAAACGATGCGTAGAGAGGGTTTTGAATTAACTATCGGACAACCTCAGGTATTAGTAAAACAAATTAATGGATCAAAGCACGAGCCTTTTGAATTACTAGTGGTAGATGTACCTTCTGAATTTAGCGGAAAGGTTATTGACCTAGTTACTCAGAAGAAAGGTGAAATGTTGGTGATGGAAACCAAAGGCGAAATGCAACATCTTGAATTTGACATTCCATCTAGAGGATTGATTGGATTGAGAAGTAATATGCTTACAAGTACTGCCGGCGAAGCTGTAATGGCGCACCGCTTTACAGAATATAAGCCTTGGAAGGGACCAATTCCTGGTCGTAACAATGGTGTTTTGATAAGCAAGTCTACAGAAAAAACAACTGGTTATTCAATTGATAAATTACAGGATAGAGGTCGTTTCTTCGTAGATCCAGGTCAAGAGGTATATACAGGTCAGGTTATTGCTGAGCATATTAAGCCAGGTGATCTTGTGGTAAATGCTACGGAGCCTAAGAAATTGACTAACCACCGTGCTAGTGGAAGTGATGATGCTTCGAAGGCAGCTCCAAAGATCTTGATGAGTCTTGAAGAATGTATGGAGTACATACAACAAGATGAGTGTATTGAAGTAACACCACTTAATGTTCGTTTGCGTAAAGTAATATTGAACGAAGATGAGAGAAAGAAAGTGAGTAAGAGTATGAGTAGTGTACCTGCTTAAAAGTTTAGGAGGTTAGACGTTTAGGCGTTTAGTTAGGGCAAGAGCTCAATATTTATAGAGAATTTTAAATCCAGCTTTAGGGCTGGATTTTTTGTTTTGTGCTAAGCGTGTTTTTTGTACTGATTCTTGTGGAAGATGAATGTTCTAATAGTTGCAGAGCAACGACCTTATAGTAGAACATTGATTACACAATGTTACAAATCAAAGTTCCAGCGGAACGACCTTATGGTAAACTGTCTTTAATGCACAATGAATATCTAATAGTAGAAGTAATTACATCAATCGCTTAATTGATATCATCAACCCGGGCAGTCTTAATTGAATTGTCTCCCAGACAATTTGATGGTTAATTCCAAAATAGTCGTGAATGATGAAATTTCTAAAGTCTTTCAAAATTCGCCATTCTATTTGAGGGTTTGATTCTTTAAATGATATAGAAAGGCGTGCAGAGGCTTCTCCAATAATCTCAAAATTTCTTTCTACTGCGTGGCGTGTCTTTGAATCTTCTAAATATTGAGAATAAAGAAATCCATCAGTGTATCGAATAATACTCTCAATCGCAATTACTATATCCTCAATAAGTAAACTATTCTCTCGTTCAGACAGAGATTAAATGTTTTTCCACAAATGGAAGATATTTATCAGCAATTCCTGCTCTAGAGACTAAATCAATTTTTTTATCAAAATTGTCTTCTAGCTTATGAGCAATTTTTATGTAATCAAACCCATCGATTTTTTTGTTGAAATCAATCAGGATATCGATATCGCTATTGATCGTAAAGCTTCCATCTGCATATGAGCCAAATAATCCAAGTTCAGAAATTGGGTAGCTCATAACCAACTCTGTCTTTAATTTTTTAAGCTTTTCGAGTATGAAATCTTTATCGTACATAAAGTAAATGTACAGAAAAGACTATTACCAATTAAATCCTACTTCACAGCATTCAAATTCCTTATGCATTGCTGCTGATCTTTTAAAATTTCTCAAATCAGTCATCATAATGACTCATTTTACATTAATTCAGTCAGTATACTGACTCAATTTGCATTAATGACTCAGTTTTGCTAAAAGATATTCTTCCATTCGAAGATATTCGCAATCCACAAAAGATAAAAGATTTGCTTGTTTTATTGTGTTATCAATTAGGGAATGAAGTCTCTTCAGATGAGCTAGGCAGGCAGCTCGGTATGAGTAAAAATACGGTAGATAGGTATCTGGATTTACTTACAAAGGTTTTTGTTATCTATAAG
>JBBRHK010000169.1:0-6731 GCA_038222815.1 Chitinophagales bacterium | reverse complement strand
TACTTTTGTTTACTCTGTAAAGTCCGTTAAAACAAGTACGATTAAGAAAAATAAACAAAGCGGCTTGTCCGCTTTGTTCTTCTTTTCTTGTGTTGTACAACTCTCTTTTTTTGTAGTAGTATTCTTTTTTTTCTTCGTCTTTTCCTTCAAGGTTGTGAAATTCATTTTGAAGAATTTGAAGAATAGAAATAAGCTCTTTTGGTTTTGAGGCAATGATACTATAAGTGTTTATTAGGTCTGCATTTATATCATTAATAACTGCTTTCTCTAATTTTGGAAAATTTTCAAGCATCCAAAATAAAATCGCTCCACTACCAACAAAGGGTTCTATGTACGTGAATTTTTTGTTTGTGATTTCATAAGGCAAAGACCTTTCAATTTCGGTTATGAGTTGTGTTTTTCCACCAGCCCATTTTAAAAATGGTTTTGCTATTCCGTGTTTCATTCTAATTTTTAAAGTTTCTTCTAGTGCTAGTTCTCAAATTTAACCAGAATTAATTTGATGTAATCTTTTATTCATTTCTGACTAATTTAAAGTCTTATTTACCTACTTGGTGTTAAACTACAATGTAACAGCCAAAAAACGGTAATGGAAACTTTCAACCTTTACTTCCTCCTCCTACTCCTAACCAAAACATACCCAATAAAAATCAACGTAAGAATATAAATAATACTCAACCCAAGCTTTTCTACTCTTTTATTGGCGATATCAATTTGCTTAAAAAAAGCAAAACCAATAACTACTGCACAAATAGTAAGGGCGAAAGTTGCTGCTTTATTTTTGTCCATAAGTTGTGGTGTAAATGTTACGAAAACGCCTCCCCAATCTTCCCACACAAATCAGTATCCAGCATCTTCTGTGCAGTCACAATCATATTCTCAAAAGCAGTGCTGCCGCTTATTCCGTGGCCGATGATGACTGGCTTGGCTACGCCAAGAACGGGTACGCCGCCGTATATTTCAAAATTAAATTGTTGTAGGTAGTTGTCGTCGATGTTGCGTTTCTTGGCAATGTCGTAAATGCTTTCTGCCATTTTAAGCACGACGTTGCCAGTGAAGCCATCGCAGACCATCACGTCTGCTTTGTTTGTAATTAGGTCTCTTCCTTCTATATTTCCTACAAAATTGATGTGGGTATTTTCTTTGAGTAAAGGGTAGGTAGCTTGTGCGAGTAGGTTGCCCTTGCCTTCTTCTTCACCAAGATTGATGAGGCCAACTTTTGGTTTATCGATTTGTAAAATATGCTCGGCAAATAAACTGCCTAGTGTAGCAAATTGATTGAGGTTCTCTGGTTTAGAATCTGCATTAAGGCCCACATCTATGAGCAAGCCTAGGTAGCCAGATTCTTTAGGCATATATGCGCCAATCGTAGGGCGTATCACACCTGGAATGGTTTTGATGCTAAATAATGCACCGACCATCATAGCTCCAGTATTACCAGCACTTATAAAAGCGTCGGCCTTACCTGTCACTAGGTTTGCAAAACCCACGGCAATGCTAGAGTCTTGTTTTTCTTTGAGGGCCTTAGTAGGATGCTCATTCATTTCTATTACTTGCGTAGTAGGAACGATGCTGTATTTATCAGTTGGAATGTTTTCTGCGGCAAGTAACGGCTCTAGTAATTCTTGCGCTCCTAGGAGGAGTAAATGAGTATCGTTGCTATTATTGTTAAGATAGGCAGCCACTCCTTTTACGGCCTGCTCCGGAGCAAAATCTCCGCCCATCATATCTAATGCAATAACACTCATAGCTTAGGAAAATTGAAAGTTAATAAAATAAAAATTCCAATACACCGCTTTTCGAAAGCCGTGTATTGGAATAAAAATAACTTATAAAAAGCAATTTATACCGCTTATGTATATTCTAAAGTCCAATTTTGCTATCGCTGCATTGTTCGCCGCGGCGAATGAATCTACTATTGCGGCATAATACTTTTGAATAATATTGAACTAATTGAAATTTGTAATTCGTATTACATAGCTCTTAATGGAGCTACCTCTGCTACTAATTTTCCTTTGTAAAACAGCTTTCCTTCGCTTACGTGTGCACGATGGCGTACGTGAGTAGCTCCAGTAGTAGGATCTATACTAAGGGTAGGCTCTACTGCTTTATAATGCGTTCTTCTTTTTGCACTCCTTTGCTGACTGTGACGTCTTTTCGGATTTGGCATGACTTATTGTTTTTGTTCTATTATAAATTATTAAAAAATTCTAATTCTCATTAAATTTTGAGAGGTCTTTCCAAATGTTATTCGCATTTTTCTCTTCTACCTTACTCATTTCTTCTAGCTTCTTCAGCACTTCATTGTTGCATTGCGGTCCACCTTTCTCTTCCTCTTTACACATCCGCTGATTAGGAATGCTAAGCATTGCAAACTCGTACAACCACCCACTTACTTCAAGATGACTTTCTCCTCTGCTAATGTAAAAGACATCGGGGTCTTCTTCCTGCAAGTTCATTTTTTCTGGATCATCTGCACTCTTCACAAGAATATTGAATTCGTCCCAAAGCTCCATCTCTATTGGATTTCCACACCTGTCACAAGTAACAACAGCGGCTCCTCCTACTTCAAACTTCAACATCATAAATCCCACATTTTTTTCAAGTGTAAGATTGATGACTACATCGGGATTTTCAAAATCTTCTGCTTCCTGCTCTATAAAGAACTCTTTTCCTAAATCATAAGTAAACTTGTGCTCTCCCCTTTTTAGACCTACAAAAGGGATACTAAAAAGATGTTTCTGCGCCACGGTTTCTTATTTTAAAGGACGGCAAAGTTAATCCAATTTTGGCAATAAATGACTAGATTTCAAAGATATTTGCAGTAAAACTAACCAAAAGGAATGAGAAACAGCGGCAGGCCATACATTATTACATTGATAATGATGGTATTGTGTCTTGCTGTGAAGCTATTTTCACTTAATGATGATACTGTAGAAACCTACTATTCGAGGGCTTTTTACCAATCATTATCTAGCTTTTTTAGAATGGTTTTTGGCTCTATTCCTTTCTCCGTGGGCGATTTACTGTATGGTTTGCTCTTTCTATTCCTTTTATTTCTTGTTATAAAATTTGTTTTTAGGGTCATTAGGTGCGGAATACGCCGACCGACATCTGCTCAATTGTATAAAAAGACGAATCGGTTTTTGCAAATTATACTGGCAATTTACTTTGTCTTCAATATTTTATGGGGGCTTAATTATAATAGGGTTCCGGTGGGGGAGCAATTAAATTATGCGGTACAGGATACAACACTAGCCGACCTCAAAGCATTAAATCTTTGGCTGGTAGAAAAAGTAAATGAAGAGAAGCAATTATCGCTTGCGCAAAAATTTGATCTTCAGAATTTTGATTTCTTAAGAAAGGAATCAGCTATTGCTTACGAGCGTCTGCAAGCACATTCAAAAATTAGTTCTATAGGTACATTATCGTTGAAGCCTACCTTGTACAGCTGGGTGGCTAATAGCTCTGGCTATACTGGTTACTATAATCCATTTACTGGTGAAGCTCAAGTAAATGAGGAGAATCCTTTTTATGAATTACCATTTGTGAGCTGCCACGAAATAGCGCATCAGCTTGGTTATGCTAAGGAAATGGAAGCCAATTTTGTAGGGTTCCTAGCCTGTATGCAAAGTGATAATCATCTGTTCAGATACAGTGCCTACAAAGCGATGTTGAGCTACTCTATGGGAGATTTAGGCCCAGCTGATTTCCGTTTTTATATAAAGATTTTCAAAAGTTTAAGCCCAGAAGTACGAGCCGATATTCGATTATCAAGGAGACTACGAAACAGCAATTCTCGATTATTGCAGCCATTTGTAATGGGTATCTACGAGAAATATTTATGGAGTAATGAGCAGCCAACAGGTCTGTTGAGTTATAACGAGGTCACTAGCTTGATGATCGGGTACTATAAAATAAGTCGATATAAAGTCTTTTATTAGCGAGTACTAGGAATTGTGCATCGACAATTATAGGAAGTACACCCATACTTAGCAAAAAGATGTATCTTAACTGAAATCGAAAACTAGATTATGAAATTAAATAACGTTGTCAAATTAATTATAGCGATTATTATTCCTGTTGCCATAGGCGGAATCAGTGGCTTCTTCACTTCATCTAACGTGGATACTTGGTTTACCACAGTGGTAAAACCAAGCTTCAATCCTCCGAGCTGGCTCTTCGCACCAGTATGGACGACGCTTTATGTAATGATGGGTATTGCACTTTTTCTAGTATGGAAGAACGAGACTGTTTCCAAGGCAGTAAAACAAAAGGCGATTATTTTCTTCGCAATTCAAATGGCCCTAAATTTTCTTTGGTCTTTTACATTTTTTGAAATGCACGCTATAGGCTGGGCAGTGGTTAATATCGTCCTGCTTTGGTTATTTATCCTAGCTACTATTTTTAGCTTTGCGCCTATTTCTAAGACTGCTGCTTGGCTTCTTGTTCCTTATATTTCTTGGGTAAGTTTTGCTTCTATTTTAAATATCGCCATTTGGCAATTGAATAAATAGTTACTTAGCAGTTGCTGGAAATGCAGCATTCAATTTCTGTCTAAAACTTTCATTGGTCAATACTTCTAGCTCAAAACTATTCATCCAAGATTGCAAATTTTCTTGTTGCTCCGGATTTAGATTGTTGAAAAAATAAGCCATCTCTATTTTTTCACCAGTGTTTAAAGTAGCATACAAAGTTTTAGTAAGCACCCAAGCGGTACTGCCACCTTTCATCCCTGCGTGAACAAATATTTTCTTATTGGCTGGATTTTCCATTAACGATTCTAGCACTTTCGCAAGAATGTCATAAGCTTCTGTAGATAGAAATTTACGGTTATTGATAATCTTTGCAACATGCACATAGTCTTTTGTAGTAGAAGCAGGTAGCCTTTCGCTCCACACTCTCTGCATAGGCATTGTAAGGTCTTGGGGTCTAAATTTTTGAAGAATAGTATCGCTATATTTTAATGCTTTATGAATGTCATAAATATATCGGCAATAGGATTCTTCATCCATCGATGTAAGCGCTTTTATCAATTTTTTTTCCGGTACATTTTTAGGATTTTGATAAAGAAACAATGACGCCACCGGTGGGAAAATGGCCGTGTGTTGTTTTAGCCCTAGCATTGGGATATCATTTTTTATATTGTCAATGCCCAATAAATCCATTAAGTATTCTGTATTAGCATTACTGCTAAAAATTATCATTCCTCTTGCTACATCTATTAAATTGATACTGTCATTAAAAATATGCTTCTGAGTTTTTTCATATTCTAACCAAGCAGGGTGTGCGCCTCCATCAGTATTGGGTAAATAATACTGACTCAAATCTGAAAGCGGAACTGCATCACCTACTTCTATCACGTGTGCTGCTGCTTGCTTAGCAAACTCGATGGCTACAAGAATTTTTACAGTGCTAGCTAGCGGCATCAATTTATTTTCATTGTAAGCTGCAAGGGTGGTGTCATTTTTTTGTAGAAAAATACTGAAGTCCTTTTTATTTTTACTCATAAAGTCGAGCATCATATCCGCTTGGGATTGAGCACAGCTAGAAAGAGATATGAAAATAGTGGTAATAAGAATTAGGTAGGTTTTCATTTTTTTCACTATCATTTTAATTTTTTTTTCAAAGGATAAAGGGTATTTAAAATACATTCTTCCACATCATACTCTCCACTGGCATATTAGGTTGCCCGCTGTATTTTGCATTTTTCTTTTCGTTATACTTTACCAGAATTTCTCCGTCTACGGGGAAATAAATAAGTTGCCCTATTGGCATTCCCTTATAAATTCGTACGGGCATTTTTACAGAAATTTCTAAAGTCCAATTACCACAAAAGCCTACGTCACCTTTACCTGCGGTAGCGTGAATGTCAATGCCTAGGCGGCCTGTGCTACTTTTCCCCTCTAGAAATGGAACGTGGGCGTGTGTCTCTGTATATTCTTGAGTAACGCCTAAGTAAAAAGCAGAAGGTAGTAATAAGAAGCCATCTTCTGGGATTTCAAATGTGGTTATGCGATTGTGTTTTTTCGCATCTAGCTCAGTTGCATCATAAGTGGCCAAAGTATTCCCAAGATGTACGTCATAACTATTACTACCGAGGCAAGTACGGTCATAAGGCACAATTTTGATTGTTTCTTTTTCTATTTCTTCGAGGATTCTGGTATCGCTGAGTATCATTGCTAGGAGACTATTATATTTTTTAAGAGCGAAAGATAGTGTTTTGTTATTTTTATACCAATGTGATTTATAGAATATGCCAATATTTTATAAATCTTATCCCGCTTTGGCGAGGCCGATGGTGTCAAAATAATAGTTCGATTAGGCGCAGCCGCTATCGGCTATATATTTTGTCCAATCGGTATTATTCATAGCAAAGCTATCATTTTGCGCAAAAAATAATGTTATATGCCTCTAGTTTTTCAAAATAAATATGCAGACGATATCACTGTGGGCGTTTGGCATATAGAGGAGCAAGAATCATTTTTTGAGCCAAATACGAAAGTGATAAGGGATATACAGCATCCGCACAAGCGGATTCAGCATTTGGCAGGGAGGTATTTGTTGCAGCAGCTCCACAAAAGTTTACCGAGCCACAAAATTTTAATAGGAGAAAATAACAAGCCATATTTTGAGAATGACCATTGTCATTTTTCTATATCGCATTGTGGAGATTACGCAGCAGTGGTTGTATGCGAAAAATTACCTGCGGGCATTGATGTTGAGGTGAT
>JBBRHK010000168.1:0-6747 GCA_038222815.1 Chitinophagales bacterium | reverse complement strand
TTTCCTCGCTGATCCATCATTTGCAAGAACGGTGGTTGTACTTTGTGCTTATGAGGAAAATGACGGATGTTTCGGTTTTGTCATAAACAGGAAAACCGGAAAAACACTCACAGATTTAGGAATTGGACTTACGGATTTTTCTTGGCCAGTCTACGAGGGCGGACCCGTGCAAAAAGATACATTGCATTATTTGCACCAATATCCTCTTCTTTTTCCAGATGCAGTGGAGGTAGCAACTGACTTATACTGGGGCGGAGATTTTGAGTTGCTTGTAGAATTAATAAACCAAGGGGAGATAGAACGTCATAAAATAAAATTTTTTCTCGGTTATAGTGGCTGGGATGCAGCACAATTGGAGAGAGAAATGACAGAACACTCTTGGATAACTTCTCCAGCTACTTCAAAGTTGGCGCTGCAAACTAGAACAGAAGACATCTGGAAGCAAAGCTTGTATGACCTAGGTGGTAAATACCGGGCCTTCGCAAATTTCCCTACTGACCCACAATTAAACTAGACAGGGATGAATTGGTTTTACCCAATATTACAAATACCTGCTCGGCTTGCACTTCGAATTTATGTAAAGAAGCTGAAGACAAATATGCCAGAGGCCTTCAATATGGAAGGTCCATTATTACTTGCTTGTAATCATCCAAATTCATTTTTAGATGCCATTTTATTATCTGCTTGGTTTAAAAGACCCATCCATTCTCTAGCGAGGGGCGATGCTTTTAAAAATCCGTTGCATGCAAAATTGATGGCACTCTTGCACATGCACCCTATATATCGCACTAGTGAGGGCCCAGAAAATCTTGGGCAGAATTATCAGACTTTTGAAATTTGCAAAGAGGTATTTAAGGAAAATGGGATTGTGCTAATTTTTAGTGAGGGGTTGTGTACCAATGAATGGCATTTAAGATCATTGAAAAAGGGAACAGCAAGACTTGCTGTATCTGCCTGGGAGGCTGGCATCCCATTGAAAGTGCTACCAGTTGGTTATAACTACCATTCTTTTAAGAGTGCTGAGAAAATAATGCATATTAATTTTGGTAAGATGATGGTGCAACCCCCAGATTCAGAGAGTTTATCAGACGGTAGAAAGCTACTACAGTTTAATGAATTACTCAAGCAGGAGCTGCAGTCATTGGTGTATGAGATTCCACCCGGTGAAACTGCTGCAGCAAAACAAAAATTCAAATATGAACCCCCGGTTTTCAAAAAAATATTGTTAGCTGTACCAGCTTTACTCGGTCTCATCATTCACTATCCATTATACAAGCTATTAGATAATTTTGTAAAATCTAAAGCTGCTGGCAGTGGTCACGCAAATAGTATTTTTCTTGGAATAGCTTTTTTTGGTTATCCGATTTTTTTATTATTGCTCAATATTATTCTGATGTTTTTTATAGGTTGGTATAGCTTGCTTGTATGGGTGTTACTACCTTTTGTTGCCTATGCTCTAGTACAAGTGAAAACTACAAAGTACTATGGGGAGTAGTGTACGAAAGCTATAACTTTATAATTAGCCCTGAAGGGGCGCTATACCAAAAACTATGGGTGTAGCCCATAGATAGGGGTGTAGCCCATAGATATGGGCGCAGCCCACCACACATAAAACCTATGTCACAATCACTCGTACAAAACTATATGCATTTAGTGTTCAGTACTAAATATAGGCAGCCACTCATACATCCTCCTGTAGAAGAAGAACTGCACGCATACCTTGGAGGCGTTTGCAATAAGCTAGACTGCCAATCCATCATTGTAGGCGGATACACAGATCACATTCACATATTATGTAAACTCTCCAAGAAGATTGCATTGATGAAATTATTGGAAGAAGTAAAATCACATTCTTCAAAATGGATAAAGTCAAAAGGTGAGGGTTACGAAAATTTTTACTGGCAAGATGGGTACGGCGCTTTTTCTGTGAGTCCGTTCCAAGTAGAAGTGGTTAGAAACTATATTGCTAAGCAGCACCAGCATCATAATAAAAAGACTTTTCAAGATGAATACAGAGGATTTTTGAGCAAGTATAAGGTGGATTATGATGAGCGTTATGTTTGGGATTAGTTATTTTAGTCGCCGTAAGGCTACACCTTACTTTGTCGTAAGGCTACACCTCACGTATAGTGATTGCGCCCTTTCAGGGCTTCGTTTTCTAAGCCCTGAAAGGGCGCAATATTATAATGATGGGCGCAGCCCTTCATCATAATGATGAGCGCATCCCTTCATTCATACCAAGTCATCTGTGCATCCCTTCATCGGTCCAACCAAAAAAAATGATGGACCAAAGCCCATCATTTTCCTAAGAGTTATCTGGTAAATTACTACTTCCCCTCACACTCTTTCAACGCTTCTATAGTTTGCTCCATTCCCCAATTAGGTGAAATTTCTGATGCTGGCTTAGCTACCATAAATTTTTCCTTTGCAGTATTTAAAAACTTAGAAGCTGCATCACATCCGCCACCCATAAATTCTGGAGTTCTCTGTAAACTCGTGCCTTTAAAATAATATGGTCTTGGGTTAGTAGGATCTTGCTTCATAGCAGCTTGCAAATTCTTTTCTATTTCTTGCCCTATGGTCATATATCTGCTCTGAGGATCTACCATCATTTTCACAGTAGTCGCCATTGCCCTTACGGTGCTTATCTCAGAATTATTAGGAGATAAGGAATCAGCAATATCAAGTAATCTAGTAACTGCATCGGCTACTTGGTCACCGTCGTCTGCTAAATTCTCTAATCTAAATGCAGCATTAGTCTTGAAAAATGCAGCATAATAATATGGAAGCCATTGGGTTTTTTCTGCCTTTGCAATTCGCTCCATCCCATCGGCAAGGGAATTTATAGAAGACACATCTTTCATTGCTTCATCTACAGTAGATAGTATCTTTTTCATTGCTCCCATATATTTGTCAGACTGTGCAAATGCACCCAAAGCAAAAAGAAAAGTACAAGCAGAAAGTAAAATTATTTTTTTCATTTGTATGTTGTTTAATTGTTTTTTTAAAATTTGGAATGGCAAAGATGCACCGTTCCTTTATAAATTGTTGTTAATGGCATCTTGTGTTCTATCTACCCCAAAGCTAAGAAAGCATCCTAAGAATACAAAGCTTCTACTCGGCGGTGTAATTTCTCTTTTAGTATTATTAATATTGCCATAGTCATAACCATATACTTGCTTGAAGCCTAGAATATTATTGAGACTAAGAACCCACACCGCAAAAGCTTTTTTATCTGTCTTACCTAGGTTTGGTAAATAATTCACGCTGAAGCTTAGGTTATTGAAAGGTATAGTTTTCCCATTATCTTTTATTATAGTTTTGTTCTGAGCGGCATCATATTGTAAATTATAGTATGGCCTTCCACTTGCTACGCTATAGCTAGCATTGAAGCCAGTCTTTAAAGGTAAAATAAACTTTTTGAGCACAAGTGATGCTGTATGTGTAGCGGCAAAATTTGGCGTCATACTCATAGGGAAATTAAGGAACTGTCTTTTGGTATCAATGTATGAATAGGAAATCCAATAGTCTAGGCCTTTTACTGTTTTCTTATCTCTCCAAAAGAATTCTATGCCTTTAGCATAACCCGTTCCTTGATTATTTAAAAGTTCATTATTACCAAGACTATTGTTGCCAATCGTATACAGATTGTTGTAATCTTTATAGTAAACCTCCGTTCTAAAAATTCTATCGTTTTTAAATTTTTGATATTGGGCAATGTAATGAGTGGCTTTTGCGTAAGCGATATCGCTGATGCTAGTAGGTAAGTAACGTCGTTCGGGGCTTTGATAGAAGACTCCGCTAGCTATGGAAGCCTGACTATTATCCTTAAACTTATATGCCACAGATACTCTTGGTGCAATATTCCATTCGTCTAAAAAGCCACTGTGCTCGCTCCTAGCGCCAATTTTAGCTGCAAGGTTTTTACTTAAATAGAAATCTGTTTCTGCAAAAAAAGCAGTTAGATTCTCTTTCACATTAGTAGGAAACCTACTTCCATCGTACAAAGTAAATGTGATGTCTTCATTTGAATAGAACTGCTCTGTACCCACTCGGAGTTTATTTAATCCTTTCAATCTTTTTTCAAAAACAATTCTTGCTTGGGCATAGGTAGCTCTATTTTCTAGAGCAAAATTCTTGAAGGCATAAGCTATTGGCGTAGTCACTTGTTGATCAGCATCATTGATCAGATCATTTTTTATATCATCTTTATTGGTGCTAAAACTTAGACCAGCAAGATAATTCCAGCCACTGCCAATATTGTTCTTCCAAGTAATATTCTGAAATGTATTGAGGTTTCTTATATCAAATGAATTACGGAGTTGCACAGAATCAATATCCGCTCTTCTCACTCCAATAGAATTAGTGCTGAGATATCCGTAATATTTTATGATTCCTTTCTTTGTTTTTATTCTAAAATTTGCATCTAGAGTATGCGTCCGAGGAGTTTTAAAAAAGTCTTGGTTTTGCTTTACGACTGCAAATGCAAGACTTAAATCTGTATAGTCATAAGAGAACCCCCAGCTCGCTTTTTTATTCTTAGCTAATTTTTGGATACCAGCACTAAGACTTAAAACGGATACGCCAAGACTTGCCTCGGTCTTTTCTGGAAGATCTATACTCTCTAAGTTTAAGGCACTAGATAAAGCTTGACCATATAAAGCAGAATATCCTCCTGCACTAAAAATAGTTCCTTTAAATAAAAATGGATTAAATCTTCCCCTCGAAGCAATACCCGGTACACTGCTGTTAAAGAAATTATTGACAAGCTGCCCGTCTATAAAAATTTTACTCTCATTAGCTGTTCCTCCTCTTACAAATAGTCCCTCAGCTTCTCCTATTTGTTGTGTTCCTGGTAAAGTTTTTAGTGCAGCACTTATATCTGCATTGGCACTTGCCGTAGTCACAATATCTAACGAAGAAAGTACAGTGCCTTTTTTCTTGTCGCTTGCTTCAAATGAACCAGCAGTTATCGTTACCACATTCAGGTCTGTGATCTTTTCTTTGAGTATTGCATTGATTACTATGTCTTTATCTTCAATAATCACTTCTTCTCGCACACTATTATAACCACTTACTGTAAATTCTAGGATAAACTTTCCTTTTTCGGTGGTAGAGAACTTAAAACTTCCATCTGCGGCACTTGTAGCACCGTCATAGGTATCTACTAGCGTGATGCTCACGCCTGCCACATTTTTTTGTTTGCTATCCTTTACGAAACCACTTATTGTGATTTGTGCATACAAACAATTGAAAAACAATAGATTAACGAAAATTAAGATAGTTCTCCTTCTCCAAGATGTAGAAGTGGCCATTTTTAGATATATTTAAATTGGTATATGTAATTCACTATTATGTAGTTAAAATGTTGCGAAGAGAAGAAAGTTGGTTATGTATATTGTTGATTATTAGCTATTTAATGGTTTGGGCCAAGAATCTAAATTATTTTCCTAGCTGCAAGCTATAATTATTCACATTCAAAAAAAATTCTTTTTTCTTACGTTTCATATCTGTAATTTAGCAATAGAATTTAATGGGTTAGTAAGTAAATGGGCTGTCAGAAATGACGGCCCTTTTATTTTCTAGTAACTAACGTTTTCGACATTTATAATTCTTCAATTGATAAATGCTTTTTTCCTTTTTCCTTTTCTCTTTTTAATTTATCCTCCCTTTATCTTTACACAATGAGTAAAACTAAAACATCATTTTTTTGTCAGAATTGTGGAAATGAAAGTACAAAATGGGTAGGAAAATGTAATGCTTGTAATGAATGGAATACTTATGTAGAAGAAGTTATCGTTAGAGGTAAAGATTCGGAAGCAGAAAAATCTCCTTGGAAAAATGTTGCAGAAAAATCGGGAACTCGTACTATTAGTCTTGGCGAGGTAAACAGCGCAGAAGTGCAAAGGATTATCACGCCAGATGTAGAATTGAATAGGGTACTTGGTGGTGGTATAGTACCCGGAAGTATTGTGCTCGTAGCAGGCGAGCCAGGCATAGGAAAGAGTACTTTGTTTTTACAAGATGCACTATTGTTAAAGAATGTAAAAACGCTATACGTAAGTGGAGAAGAAAGTGAGCAGCAAATAAAAATGCGAGCAGATAGGCTTGGTGTGAGCAACGAAAATTTTTATATCCTGACAGAAACTAATACACAAGTAATTTTTAAAGAAATAAAAAAACTGCAACCGCAGTTGCTTATAATAGATAGTATTCAAACCCTACACACACCCTATGTGGAGAGTGCACCCGGGAGTATCAGTCAGATAAGAGATACGGCTGCTGAACTCCAACGCTATGCTAAGGAATCTAACGTACCTGTATTCTTGATAGGTCATATCACCAAAGACGGAAATATCGCCGGGCCTAAAATATTAGAGCATATGGTAGATACCGTCCTGCAATTTGAAGGAGATAGGCACTATGCTTACAGGATTTTGCGTACGCTAAAGAATAGATTTGGCAGTACGTCTGAGCTTGGTATTTATGAAATGAATAATACCGGAATGCGAGCAGTGACTAATCCAAGTGAAATATTAATTACACAAAGGGAAGACGATCTAAGTGGCATTGCCATAGGAGCAACTATTGAAGGAATGCGACCTTTATTGATAGAAACCCAAGCCCTAGTTACGCAAAGTGTATATGGTACCCCGCAGAGAACGGTAAGTGGATTTGATGCAAGACGGCTGCAACTTTTATTGGCTGTGCTAGAGAAGCGTGGTGGATTTCAGTTTGGTACTAAGG
>JBBRHK010000167.1:0-6755 GCA_038222815.1 Chitinophagales bacterium | reverse complement strand
CTTTAACTGCAACTTGGTCACCAGTAGCTCCTAATTTACCAGCTCCATCACTTACCGAAGGCGCTTTAATTGTAAATAAAGCATCTAATCAAGGCTCTTGGTTTATAGATGCTGCGGATGGATTGACTGGCGGCACTTACACAGGTACATTTACCGCTAATGGCTCTACCGATGTTATTGATTTTGCAAGAACTGTTTTAATTAAGCGTCCTACAGCGGGAGGAGCTTGGGTACTTGATGGAACTCACGTCACTTCAACAGGTTCGAACACAGCACCAGTGTTAAGCAGAACAGGAATGAGTGGATTCTCTGAGTTTGCAATTGGTGGAGAAGCTAATGTCGTACTTCCTTTAAAACTTATCTACTTCACAGCAGTAAAGCAAGCTGATGGTAACAGATTGGATTGGAAGGTGACTTGTATCGGTTCTCCTTCTGTAGTACTTACCTTAGAGAGAAGTGGAGATAGCAGAACATTTAGTTCTATCTATAATCTTTCTGCTAGTTCAGTAAGATGTGAATCTCCATTCGACTTTAAAGATCTATCACCTACAGCTGGAATAAATTACTATCGTCTTAAAATGGTAGATATTGATGGACGTGTTTCCTATAGTCCTATTGTAGCTATCGTAAATAAAGTACAAGGAATAGAGATTGTAAATGTATATCCTAACCCTGTAAGAGATGTTGCTACACTTGATATTGCGAGTGCTAAGCAAGCTAATATAGAGATACGGGTAGCAGATATTTCTGGTAGAGTTGTACTTTCTAGAAAAGTAAATGTAAACAGTGGTAGCACTAAAGTGCCATTGAATATGAATAACCTAAGCTCAGGAACTTATATAGTTACTGTAGTTGCAGAAGGTGAAGCCATAAAAACTACTAGAATTATTAAAGATTAATTTCTAAAATAGTTTTCATATTAATGCCGCCCTCAATTTGAAGGCGGCATTTTTTATGGGTAACACTCAGGTATCTGCGTTTCAGTAAGCAAGCAAAATAACCGGTTACTTTTCAGTACGAATATTTCTGCCACGAATGCACGAATATGATATGACCTCTTTATTCGTGCATTCGTGGCAATTATCTTCACAACTTTGTTTTTCAATGCTAATAATTCTAATTATGAACCTTACAGGTTTTAAAACGATAGCTGCATCTGCGACAAACCAATTTAATTACATTTTATTGTAGAAATTATTAAATCGTATACTAAAACTGTTGTAAAAGCAAACTAGCCGTAAATTTTTCTTTATAATGTAAAACCATTTTCAAGTTTATTTTTCTGCGATGAGTAGTTGTAAATTTTTAGTATCAGAGTGTAGCAATTCATACCAATTCCATTCGCTAATTTCTCTACAATTTTTGCCTCTACGAAAAGCAATTTTAAACAGGCTATAGTATTCTGGCATAGTGAAGATGCCATATAACACTGTTGCCATTACAGGAAAGGAGATGTGGCCATTGCCAAGCATAAAGCATTGCAGGCATACCTCGCCACTTTCTGTGGTATCATATTGGAGTAGGATATGCTTTAGATCGTGGCGGGCATAATGGGGAAGAAGCTCTAGCTGCTTATCCTCTAAGAAACTATATAAATCATTACCAAGCGTTCCAGTAGGGAAGCTACTTAGTTCCTGGGTAGAATGAGGGAATTTTTTTTCGTTTCTAAATCGTTGCAATAAAGGCAACGCCATATTATGCGTGAGCCAGATGAGAATATTGGTACGGAGTTTTTTAAAAGACTGATACATATTGTGATCTTTTACTTTGAATTTCAAAGTGAATGAGTAAATTTTTTTATTTGATACGTCCTATCATTTTTTCTAATGCTTCTATGTGTTGGTTAAAGAGTTTCTCGCCAGTCTTTGTAATACTGTAATTGGTATTTGTTTTTTTACCGATAAAAGATTTTTTTATCTTAATGATATTAGCTTCTTCTAAAGCCTTGGTGTGACTGGCTAAATTTCCATCCGTAACTTGTAATAGTTCTTTAAGGTCATTAAAGTTTACGGTATCGTTTACCAATAGTGCGCTCATAATACCGAGACGTACTCTACTATCAAATAGCTTATTTAAATTGTAAATTGGATTTTCCATTATGCCTGAGCTTCTTTTTCAATAATATTTCGCTCATACTTCCACCACATATAGCCACCATAAATGATGTGTAGGACACCGAAGCCAAAGGCCCAGAAATAAATTCCATAATCTAAGAAGTACAAAGCAACAACGCCAAGTAAAAGTTCGCTGATACCTAGCCACCTTATTTCTTGCAATGTGTACTTACTAGCATTGAGTAGCGCTAAGCCATAGAATAAAATACAGCCTGGTGCGAAGAGCACATAGGCGTCAAAGCGTGCCATTTCAAAAAGGAATATGGCACCTACGATTAAGGGAATTGCAAGATTAATGAGAAGCCGCTTGGCTGTCTTGCCCCAAATGGGTAGTCCTTGTCTTTTACTTTTACGATAAGTAAAAAAGAACGAGGAAAGAAGGGCGGTTATAAAAGTTACTACCGCAATCCAAAAAACATACGTATTTAAAATAATTAAATAGCTCTCGCCGATAGCAAAAGCGATTGCAGCTTTTACATTGATAAATATTTGTTTCGTTCCTTGAATATATGGGTAGGCCAGCAAAGCACCTGCAAGCGCACAAATGCCGGCGCTAATGCCACTTAGCCCACTAAGGCTTATAAACCTACTACTTTTCTCCATATACTGCCGTATGGCTTGTAGGTCTTGGGAGGATTGATTTGCTTCATTCATAAAAGTACTTTGAAATACAAAGTAAATGAATTGTTTTTGATTTATTTAAAATTGGAAATTTTATTTTGCTAATTTTTTGCTAAGAGATGAAAGGCGGATCAGAGAAACTAATTAAGATTTTGCTGCCTTTAATTAGAAGGGTTCGTTTAGATTTAAGAATTCCAAATCTTCCAATTCTCTTCTGCTTGCGCAAGGAGCATATCAAAACCATTTAATACACTGGCTCCTTGCTCTTTTGCTTTTTTGAGGAAAACGGTTTCACTTGGCTTATATACTAGGTCATAGAAAATGTGATGTGCCGTAACGTACTGGTAGGGGATATTGGGAAAAGTTGCTTCTTTGGGTACCATTCCTAGTGGCGTACAATTGATCACTATATTGTATTCCTTCAAAGTTGCTTTGGATATAGCTTCATAGCTGATAGAATCATTCGAAGATTGCCGCGATACTAATTGATAGGGAATATTATTTTGTGATAGGACATATTGCACTGCCTTACTTGCTCCTCCTGTTCCTAATACAAGGGCTTTGTTATTTGTGTGTGTAAGCATCGGTAAGAAGGATGCAGCAAAGCCTACGACATCTGTATTGTAACCCTTAAGTTTTCCATCGCTAATTTGTACGCAATTTATTGCTCCTATCTTTTTAGCTTCATCGGAAATTTCATCTAAATATTGAATGACAGACTGTTTATATGGAATAGTCACTGCAAATCCTTGAAGATGGGGATGTTCTTCTAAGACAGTAGTTAATTGGCTAATGTCTGAAATGTCAAACAAATGGAAACTTGCATCTAGAATATTTTCCTTAGTAAATTTTTCTTCAAAATAAATTTTAGAAAAAGATTGCACTAAGGGATGGCCTATAAGTCCATACTGCTTCATCACATTTATTTATCAAGATATAACTCAAATGTATCTCCCCTAAGACCAACACGCATAGCTTCTAGCGCAAGTACCTCGTTTGGTGCAATATTTCCAAGATTCACGTTACAACCTATTAGTTCCAAGAAATACAATTGTTGAGCTTTTTGTGGTGCTTCCCAAAGGATTTTCTCTTCTGGAATTTGGGTCAATATTTCTTGAACTAGTCCTTCTCTTACTTCACCACTTCCTCTGTAGATACCTACATTACCCGCTTCTCTAGCCTCCGCAATTACATAAGTACTTCCTGCAGCTAGCTCTGCTCTCATAAGTTCTATCCACTTGTAGGGAGGAATAATATGAGCAGCATCTTTACTTCCCACTTCGCTTAGCACTACACCGTGCTTGCAAAGCTTTTCTATGTAACCACATTTTTCTACGTGCGGTATTGTTATAGAACCATCACTCACCTCCATATAGCTCACCTCAAAATCTTTACAAAGTTTGATATAATCGTCAAATTGATTTCTGATAAGAAAAGCTTCAAATAAAGTACCACCTAAGTAAACAGGTACATTATGCTTCTTATACACTTCTAACTTCTTTTTTAAATTAGCTGTAACAAATGAAGTTCCAAATCCTAGCTTCACGATATCTACATAAGGGCCAGCAGCTTCTATTAGGTTTTCCGCCTCTTGGCTACTAAGTCCTTTATCCATCACCATAGTTAAACCTTTGGTTCTAGGCTGTGATGTACGCTCTGGCATTTGACTCAAATAGAAATTCATAAAAAATGTGTTTGTTTGGAAAGCTGCAAAAGTATTTAAAATTCTAGATTTTTACTAATGAGGTATCAAAAAAAGTTATCCTTTTCTGATATTTTTAAATTTTGCAATAACCTCTATTATATTTTTGTTTTGTAGGAGAGCAGGGTGTAGTTCAACCATTTGTTTAATAAGCTTTGGGCTGGATTGCATAGCAGTTTCTAAAATTAGTATTGCTTCATTTATATTCCCTAGTACAAACTGAAAAAGAAATTGATAATAGTTAAAAATTGGCTTCTTATCAGTTTGTGCAGAGGCAAATTCCGCATACTCTAATCCTTCTACATAATCGCCTTCCATAAATAAGCAATTGAGAAGAGCAATCCACGCTGATTTATTTCTTGGCCTTGTTCTTATTACAATGCCCAAACTTGTGATGGCCTCTGTATAGTTTCCAAGTTCTGCGTAGCATTGACCTAATGCAATATGATAGTCTGGATGCAGTCTAGTCATTTTAGAAGCAACCGTTAAGAACTCAATAGCCGTTTTCCACTTATGCTCACTGATGTAAGTTTGGGCTATTTTATAAATTATGGAACTATCTTCTGGGTCTAAATGACTGGCTTTTTTATAATATTTTCTAGCTGTTGCAAATTGTTTCTTCTTGTCGTAACAATGACCGATGGCTTCATAAATTACGGATTCTGGCGTGGCGAATTCTAAAAGTTTGGAGAGTGTTTCTATTGCCAAATCATATTTCCTAAGCCTTAGATAAGCATCTCCAATGTTCCTGTGTGCTATTTCTAAGCTATCGTCTATTGCTAAGCAGTATTGATAAGCATCGATGGCTTTTTCGTGTAATTTTAACCCTTGATAAGCGAGTCCGAGATTAAACCAAGCTAACTCACTATACGGGAATTCATCTATAATCTTGTTATGGATAGAAATGCTTTCTTCGTAATTTCCAGTGTAATCCGTCCAAAATCCAATTTTATAGAGAGCTTCTTCACTATTAGGGTCCAAGCTTAAAATGTGGGCCATACAAGTGAAAACACTTTCGAATAACTCAAAAGAATCATATACATCTGCTAACTCAAAAAACATTTCTACAAGCTCATCATTATAGGGTAGGGCAATGGCATTTTTTAGAATTACATTAGCCTCTTCTATTCGATCTAAGGCTAGTAAGCCTTCTGTTCTTAGTAAAATTAAGTTGGTGTTGAATTCTTCATTCTGAGGAAAAGTTTCTAGAACGGTTAATGCTTCTTCAAATTGGTGCAACAGAAGAAGTACATTAGCCTTGTCGAGCAATAAACCGGGATGACCTCTATATTGATTAAGCCCGTCATTAGCACATTGTAAAGCCTTATTATACTTCTCTTCTTCTTCATAGTGTTGCACAAGCCATTCGAACTCTTCAGAGTCGAGAAAAGAGTCGGGCTGGCCAGCAAGTAAGTTTCGATACTTTCTAATTATGGCCTTGATATCTTCTGGTTCGTAAGGATAATTGCTGTCACTCATCTAGTCATTCTCTGGTTTACTATGTAATTTAACCTTAAAAATCTTCAAAAGTGGTAATAATGCACATAAGTGGACAAAAGGATAAAAAAATATTATAAATATCACAATTATTTACTAATTTTACCGTTAATGAGGTATATGTCAAAAATACTATTTTTTTTAATCGTTGTTGGAACTATGAGTTTCACCTCTGTAGACGACCGTGGACGTAAAAAGGGCGCTAAGAAGGTGTTACTCAATATTAGCAATGATGTAGCTCGAAAGAACAGTATTTTTTCTCAGAATTTTAGTGCTGTGCAGTATAAGGGATTGAGTTTTGGTTCTGCTTCGAACAATACAATATCTGTGGGTTCTGCCATTTTTCAGAAAGGTAACACGATATATATACAACCAGTTAAGGAGAGAATTTTAGTTCCTGAGTTTAAACAAGGATATAGTGGGTGGAAGTTAATCATCAGTGTACATTAATAATAGTCATCTAGATATTGAAAAGCCAATCTAATTTAGATTGGCTTTTTTAATGTAGATGTCTGATAGTTATTTTGGAAATATTAATTTATCAATTAATCATACTCTGCTATTTGTCTATCATTTCAGTAAGTACATTGCCCACGCTACCATTAGGTTCTTGAATGTTCAACAATGCAGCCATTGTGGGAGCAATGTCACTCATATATACTGTTCTGTGTGATTTCCCTTTTTTGATTCCCCATCCGAAAAATAATAATGGAATATGAGTATCATATGGATTCCATAAACCGTGGGTTGTGCCAGTACTGCCATATGCTTCAAAATAACCGGGCTTTATTAGTATCTGAATATCTCCACTACGCTTATAG
>JBBRHK010000166.1:0-6790 GCA_038222815.1 Chitinophagales bacterium | reverse complement strand
ATCTTTTGATGGTTTCTAGTATTTTGTTATTAACTAGTAGTTTGTTTCCTTATATGCCGCTGCAGAAAAAAAATGTTTCATAGCGAAGAGAATTCGTTTGTAACTAGTTGTATTCCCTTTTACAAAACAAAATTTTGCCTTACAGGTAAGAATTACCACTTTCGCAGTATGACAGAGGAAAGAATCAAGAGAATCACTGATGTTTTTAACAAGAGGCAGGAAGGGTTGGGCATTGTGCTAGAAAACGTGAGTGATCCCCACAATATTTCTGCAGTGATGCGTACGGCCGATGCTGTGGGCGTGCAGGACATTTATATTCTTAATACTGCAATAGGTGCTCACGAAAAATGGAGCGCAAAGGCGAGTAGCAGTGCTGCGAAATGGCTGACTGTTCATCAGTTTACTGATGTAGAATCCTGCATCAAAGCTCTGCGGGAAAGATTTGATAAGATTTATACGACCCATCTTAGCGATGATGCACAAAATTTTTATGACATCAATCTTACTGAAAAAATTGCCTTAGTTTTTGGCAACGAGCATGGTGGTATAAGCAATGAAATGCTGGCAGCTTCTGACGGTAATTTTCTCATACCACAGGTAGGAATCATTAAATCACTTAATATCTCTGTGGCTTGTGCTGTTTGCTTATACGAAGCCTACCGTCAAAAGGAAAAAGCTGGGCAGTATAATACCCCAAATTATACTGGCGAAAAAGCATTAGCCTTAAAGACTAGCTGGGGTTTGGATTAATATTACTCTGAAATGACTTAATTTACAGTGTATTGCCGTAATTTTTCCTTTTACACTAGATGGCACTTAATTTGCACTGCTTATCCTTTACTAAATCAAATTATGTTGAAATTTTCCACTATAACTCTTACAGTAGCCCTAATATTTTTATGTGGCTCCTGCTCTAGCCAGAAAAAAAAGTCAAAATACTTAGACACAGATATGTATGCTTTTTCTAGTCCTAAGGTTATAGAGCTAGAAACCGAATTGGACGAAATTTCGGGAATTGCTTATTATGCCAAGGATACGAGTGTATTTGCAATTGTAGATGAATCAGGTATCTTATATAAAATACCTTTGAATGATCCCAAGCATAGTAGAAGTTGGACTTATGGAAAGGGGAGAGATTATGAAGATATTGTTCTTATAGATAGTACATTTTATATTTTGGTAAGCAATGGCGATATTGAATTATTGAAGTTTAAAAATGATAAGCCGTACGCAGTGAAAGTTGATTTTAGTATGGGTGGAAAGAAGGATAATGAGTTTGAAACTCTATATAAAAATGAATTTGACAATAGTCTGTCATTAATCTGCAAATCTTGTACTGACGATAAGAAAGAAGAATTGACAAGTTTTAAAATTAGTCTAGGAGATTCAATGTTTATTGGAGAAGATAAGAAATATGATATGCGCAGCTTTATCCAAAAGTTTGGATCGGATAAACACCTTAAGCCATCTGCAGCTGCAATAAATCCAGTTAATGGAGACATTTATATGGTTTCTGCTATACTTAGTGTCATTGTGATTTTTGGCAGGGATAAGGAATTTAAAGAGTATATAAAATTAAATCCCACCATTTACAAACAACCAGAGGGAATTGCATTTACACCAGAAGGAGATTTGATTATAAGCAATGAATTTGCCGAGCAAGGATTGGCTACACTACTACTACTAAAAAACAAGAAAAAATAACCTATGCCGAATAAAGTTGCAATTACTCTTCTTTTCATTTTCTCATTATTTAAAGGATTTTCTCAAGACTCTATCACAGCACGGATTGTATTGATAGGTGATGCCGGACAGCTTACTAATGGCAGAAACCCAGTGGTGGATGCAGCAAGAAAGTCAGTTATGTTTGATAAAAAAACGACTGTCATTTATCTAGGAGATAATTTGTATAAAACTGGCCTGCCAGATAATGCTATGCCAAATTTTGCGTTAGCAAAAGCACCGTTGGATTCTCAAGTATTGATAGCAAAAGGAACTGATGCCAAAGTGTTTTTTATACCAGGTAATCACGATTGGGCAAATGGTGGAGCCAACGGTTATGAGAGTATAAAAAGGGTAGAGGCATACATCGAATTTCTTGGAGATAAAAATGTAGAGCAACTGCCTAATAAAGGATGCCCAGGGCCAGAAGAAGTAAGTATAAATGATGACGTTGCCTTGGTTATATTAGATTCCCAATGGTGGTTACAAGAAGAAGATAAGCCTGGTATAGAAAGCGACTGCGAAACAAAAACAAAGGAAGAAATACTTTCAGCTTTAGACGAAGTTCTTTCAAAAAATTCTAAAAAATTAGTTTTGTTAGCTACTCATCATCCTTTTAGAAGCTATGGCCCTCACGGTGGTTATTTTACGTTAAAGCAACATATTTTTCCATTCACAGATATTAATCCAAAACTCTACATTCCTTTGCCTGTGCTAGGCTCAGCTTATCCTTTAACGAGAGCAGTATTCGGAACTATACAAGATATTAAGCATCCACTTTATCAAGAAATGATTAATAGAATAAGTGCAGTAGCTGCACCTTACAGAAATGTAATTATGGTGTCTGGGCACGAGCACACATTGCAAATCATTCAAGAAAAAGGACGCAACTTTATTGTAAGCGGTAGTGGTAGTAAATCAAATAGGGTAAGCAAAGGGCCAGATGCTTTGTTTGTATCGCCAGAAACTGGATTTGTAACATTGGATATTTCCAAATCGAAGAATGTGTATTCAAAAGTTTATACTGTGAGTGATACTGTTACAAAAGAAGTTTTTAGTAAAAACTTACTAAATTTTAATATTCTTGAAAAAGATGAAAAACTAGTAGCTGAGCCAAGAGTAGAATATACTTATAAAGATACTGTTGTTATTGCAGCAAGCGACCAATATAAGAATCCAAATGGATTAAGAAAGTTTATGCTGGGTACTAACTATAGAAAGGAGTGGGGAACAGCTATACCGATGAAAGAATTTAATCTAAATAAAGAAAAGGGAGGCTTTGTTATTAAAAGTTTAGGAGGAGGTAAGCAAACCAGGTCTTTAAAATTAGAGGATAAAAATGGAAAAGAATGGACCTTAAGGAGTATTGATAAAGATCCTGAAAAGGCTGTGCCTCAAGCATTTAGAGGGACTATAGGACAGGATATAGTACAAGATGCTATTTCTGCGAGTCATCCTTACGCACCACTTACCATATCTACTCTTGCCAAGGCTGCGGGAGTTGTACAGGCTGCACCAGAATTATTCTATGTGCCAGATGATCCTTCATTTGGACCATACAGAAAGATATTTGCTAATTCTGTTGCTATGCTAGAGCAGAGAGATCCTGTTCCGAATGGTGAAGACACAAAAAGTACAGCCACAGTAACAGATAAATTATTGGACGATAATGATAATAGTATAAAACAAGAAGACGTTCTTACGGCGAGACTTTTAGATATGCTTATAGGAGATTATGACAGGCATGCAGACCAGTGGAAATGGGGCGTAGCAGATACAGGGAAGGGAAAATTGTATTACCCAGTACCTAGAGATAGAGACCAAGCCTATTTTAAGTCGAACGGATTTTTGATTAAAATGATTGCAAGATTTGCCATACCATACCTCAGCGGATTTGAAAGTAAATTTGACGATATCAATAAGTTTAATACGGTGGCAAAAGACTTTGATCGTTTTTTTATGAACAGGTTGGACCAGAATAATTGGCAAACGGCTGTAGATAAATTTACGAGTTCTATTACGGATGGTGTTATTCATCAAGCTATGCTTCAGCTCCCACCAAAAATTTATGAAATCAATGGGTTGAAAATAGAAAAGAAGCTAAGAGATAGAAGGGACGCACTCACTAAAAGAGCCATGGCCTATTATAAGTTTATATCAAAGGAAGTAACCGTAACAGGAAGTAATAAAAAAGAATATTTTTATGTGCAGCAGGAGGGGAAAAACGTTGTGGTAAGTATGTATAAGAGGACTAAAGAAACAGACAGCGCTGCATTAATATATAAACGAGTTTTTGATCCTAATGTGACAGATGAAATTAGACTATACGGATTTAATGGAGACGACGATTTTAAAGTGGATGAAAACGTAAATACAAAAATTTTAATAAGAATTATAGGAGGTAAAGGAACGGATACTTTCACGCTTGCAGGTGGCGCAAAGAAGTATGTATATGACTTAAGCACAGAATCAAATGTTTTTTTACAATCTAGTAGTACTAAGAAAAGTTTGAGCTCTAGCCCCTCGATTTTATCTTATGAGAATAAATTTGCTTACGATAAACTTTCATTTCCTCTTATAAAGGCTGGTTATAATGTAGAAGATGGCATTTTAATAGGTGCCGGAACTACACTTATAAGGCATGGCTTTAGAAAAGATCCTTACAAAAGTAAGCAGATGGTGAGCGCCTTGGCAGCACCTAATAGAAGCGCCTTCCAAATAAGTTATATGGGAGACTTTACAAAGGCGATTGCTAAATATGATTTGCTTTTAAATTTTAATTACATATCTCCTACGCTTAATAATTTCTTTGGCTTTGGGAATAACACGGTATTGGATCCTGTAAAAACAAGAAGGTTTTACCGCACAAGGTATAAATCAATTGACGCAGATATACTATTAAGAAAACGAATTGGTAAGATAGCAGCCTTTTCTTTTGGTCCTACATTCTCTCAATATTCTGCTGAGCTTTCAGATAATCAAGGTCGAGTTATCGACAATACTTTGTTATATAATCCTGCCGACATTTTTACGACTAAATATTATGCGGGTGGAAAGCTGAATTTAAATATAGAGTATTTAGACAGTAAACTTTTTCCAAAAAGAGGGATAACTTGGTACAACACATTTTCAAGCACCCAAGGATTAAATAACGCCAGTAGAAACTTAACTAAATACGCTAGTGATATGACAGTGTATGCGAATGTTACTGGTAAAAGCAGAGTAACAGCTATATTGAGAGCTGGCGGGGGTAAGATTTTAAGTAAGGATCCTGAATATTTTCAACTACTATCGCTAGGAGCTAATAATTTTAATAGAGGATATTTTAAGAATAGATTTGCTGGAGATGCTGCTTTATATACTGGTGTAGAAACCAGAGTTAAAGTTTTAGATTCAAAATCTTACATCTTGCCAGGCGAAGTTGGACTTCTTGGCTTTTACGATATAGGAAGAGTTTGGTATCGTGGTGAAGTGTCTAGGCGATGGCATTCATCATATGGAACAGGAATTTATTATGCACCGTTTAACCTAGCAATGTTGTCAGCTACTATTGGTTTTTCACCAGAGAGTACTTTGTTTAACCTTACAATAGGGGCTAAGGTGAACCTTACTTTCTAATAACAGACATATATTTCACTATGAATTATCAACAGCTTTTTATAGATATCGAAGAACATGTTGTAAATATTTATGAGACTCACGGCAGGGAAACCTTGACCTATCATAACCTTGAGCATACACAATATGTGGTAAAAAAAGCAACACAGATTTCTGCCCATTACGATTTATTAGAAGAAGATTTCCTTGTCATTATTCTTGCTGCTTGGTTTCACGATGTGGGTTATCTTTTTGGAGAACCACAAGGCCACGAAGAAAGATCTGTAGAATTGATGAGAGAATTTACAGATAAGAATGAATTGCCTGCAAGTATTGTTGATAAGGCCGCAGATTGTATCCTTGCTACGAAGATGAATAGTAAGCCAGAGACCTTGCTGCAGCAGATTGTTTCCGATGCAGATTGTTATAATCTAGGAACAAAAAGATTTAAGAAAAGTAACCAATTTGTCTATGCAGAAATGCAAGCATCTGGAAGCCGAATGTCCGAGCTTGATTTTTATAAGAAAGCAGGAGAAATGTTAGAACAACAATCGTATCACACAAAATATGTACAAGAAAAACTCAAAGATTCTAAATTAGAAAATATGAAAAAGCTTAAAAAGAAAATTGCAGAACTTGAAAAGGACGAGGAGAGTAATGAGCTAATCATCAATGAGAAACAGGGTACAACAAAAGGAATGCAAACGATGCTACGCCTTACATCTGCTAATCATATAAGATTAAGTGAAATGGCAGACTCTAAAGCTAATATTTTGATCAGTGTAAATGCTATCATAATTTCTGTTATTCTATCTGTACTACTTAGGAAACTTGGTGAAGACCCTTATCTTACAATTCCTACCCTTATATTTTTGACTGCATCTGTAGTTACAATTGTATTAGCTATTATGGCAACTCGTCCTAAAGTAAATACTGGTATTTTCAACGAAGAAGATGTAGCAGCTAAGAAGACAAATCTTTTATTTTTCGGTAATTTTCATAAAATGGAATTTCAGGCATACAGTAATGCTATGAAAACTATGATGACAGATGCAGATTACCTATATGGTTCTATGTTACAAGACATATATGTATTGGGTACTGTACTTGGCAAGAAGTATAAGTTACTTAGAGTTGCCTACACTTTATTTATGATTGGTATCATTGTATCTGTACTTGCATTCGCAATTGCCTCAGTGGTAAGTGGTTCAGCACCGATAGAAATGAGAGGTCCAGCGAGTAATACCACAGGTTCTCCTTTCTAAATTGGTAAAAATAGAATATGATTTTTTTTAATAGAGATTTAAGTTGGTTGGGATTTAACGAAAGGGTATTGGCAGAAGCGGATGACAAATCTGTGCCTCTATACGAAAGGCTTAAGTTTTTATCGATTTTTTCATCGAATCTTGATGAGTTTTTTAGAGTGCGCTATCCAGAAGTAGTGGCTTTAGCAAAACTTGATAATAAGATG
>JBBRHK010000165.1:0-6800 GCA_038222815.1 Chitinophagales bacterium | reverse complement strand
CTACATATTCCGTTTTACTAAGGCCACCACCCATATCTACTTTTAAATTTGTCGCTTTACAAATTTGCTCAATAATTTTTAAATTTTGTGGCTGCTTTGCTTTTGCACCGTCTAAATCTACGACGTGAAGGTGAGAAATACCCGCATCCTCAAAGGCTTTGGCAACTTCTACAGGGTTATCGTTATACACTTTCTTAGTGTTGTAATCTCCCTTGCTAAGTCTTACACACTTACCATCAATGATGTCTATTGCAGGTATTATAATCATAAGGCTATAAAGTTTTTTAAAATGATTTCTCCAGCATCTCCCGATTTTTCTGGATGAAATTGAGTAGCGTAAAAATTATCTTTTTGCAACGCAGCAGCAAAGGGTAGTAGATAATCACAAGTAGCCACAGTCTCCTTGCTTTTTTCCGCGTAGTAGCTATGCACAAAATAGAAATTCAAATCATCAGTACAATTATTAAACAATACGCCGCTTGTTTCTGTAAGATTGTTCCACCCCATATGTGGCACAATACCTGTGCTAGGAAAGAGCTTTACGTTGGTATCAAATATTTTTAAGCCCTCTGTATTTCCCTCGTCTGAGTGGGTACACATTAGCTGCTGACCTAAGCAAATACCGAGTACTGGCTGAGTAAGATTTTTTATTACTTCATCTAATTGTAACTCTCTTAGAAACTTCATTGCGGTATTAGCTTCTCCCACGCCTGGAAAAATAACCTTGTCGGCTGCCGTTAGCAGAGCAACATCATTTGTAATGATTGACTCTACATTCAATCTATTTAAAGCGTTCTGTACGGATGTGATGTTCCCGGCATTGTATTTTAATATCGCAATCATAAAGTTCCTTTTGTAGTGGGTAAAATACTACTTCCATCACTCTTGATGGCCATTTTTATGGCTTTCGCAAATGCTTTGAAAATGGATTCTATTTTGTGGTGTTCATTGCTGCCTTCTGCTTTAATATTGAGATTACATTTCGCAGCATCAGAGAAAGATTTGAAGAAATGCAAAAACATTTCTGTAGGCATATCACCTACTTTTTCTCTATTAAATGTTGCGTCCCATACAAGCCAAGGTCTGCCGCCAAAGTCAATGGCTACCTGCGCCAAGCAATCATCCATTGGTAGCAGAAAGCCATAACGCTCTATACCCATTTTATTGCCCAATGCTTCTAAAAATGCCGTACCTAAAGCTAATGCAGTATCTTCTATGGTATGGTGTTCATCTACTTCTAAATCTCCATCTACTTTTATAGAGAGGTCAATGTTACCGTGCCTTACCAATTGATGTAGCATATGGTCAAAGAAGTGTAAACCTGTATCAATAGTTCCTTGACCTGTGCCATCAAGATTTAGCTCTATATTTATTTTGGTTTCGAGTGTATTTCTACTGATGCTTGCCGTTCTCTTTACCTTTTCAGTAGTATCAATTAAAATAAAATTTGTAATAGCTTCTTGTAATTGAAGTAATGGTATTTTACATTCATCAGCTAAGGTAGCAAAGGCTTTATCTGTCGAGACAATTGCAATTGGTTTTTCTGCTTCTTCTAAATCTTTTAATGAACTTTTGGGAAATAGAAACTGAGTCTCGTTGTATTTTTTTAATGGTAATCCAAAATCAACTAGCTGATTGTAAAGGGTATTTTTTATAGAGCTTGCTATATCAGTTTCCTCTACTACTAGGAAACTGTATTGTTTTTGTAAAACCTGTAAGCTTTGTATTTCTTTGATATTCAAGACGGCAATTCCTTCTTGTTCCTTCCATAAAAGCTGCTCAGAAATGGCGATGTAATTAGTCATTATTTTGATTGATAGATTTTAAAACTTGTATTAATTTTTCATTTTCCACTTCGCTGCCCACAGTAATTCGAAGACAGCCTTTGATTTCTTTTTCTCTATTTCTTACTACAATACCTTTCTGTAATAATTCTTGAAACACTGCTGTTGCATTTTTAAATTTTACTAAGAAAAAGTTAGCATCTGATGGATATATTTGTAAAACACAACTACAACTAGTTAAGGCCGTTTCTAAGAAAGACTTTTGTTGCATTACAACATCTAGATTTTTTTTATAAGTAGCATCATCTTTCATTGCTTGAATGGCTGCAGATTGGTTCAGCTGGCTAATATTATATGGTGGTTTTACCTTATTTAGGTATTGCATCATCTTTTCTCCACCGAAGGCAATTCCTATCCTAGCAGCGGCAAGTCCTCTCGACTTACTCATAGTCTGCAATACCAAGATTCTATCTGTTTCTATTGCCGCTTCCGCAAATGATGATTGATTACTAAAATCAATATAGGCCTCATCTACAACTACAACACCATTAAAAGTATCTAGTATTTCTTTAATATTTTTGATGCTGTTTCCAGTCGGATTATTCGGCGAACAAACGAATAGGATTTTACAATTTTTCTCCGAAGTTTTTTCCTTTAATAATTCTATATCGATTTCAAAATTTCCATTAAGAGGAATATCAATAATTCCTATGTCATTTATGGCAGCATTCACTGTATACATTCCATAAGTAGGAGAACAAAATGCAATAGAATCTTTTCCAGGATTACATAAAATGCGAATCACTAAATCGATGATTTCATCGCTACCATTTCCCAGAAAAATATTTTGCACGGGAATATTTCTATCATCCGCTATTAGCGACTTTAATTCAAGTTGCTGAGGATCAGGGTATCTATTCAGCTCACCAAAAGGTAGCTCATTAGCATCCAACATTACTTCTACACTACCGGTAAATTCTTTTCTTGCACTAGAGTAGGGTTGTAGTGCTTTTATGTTTTCTCTTATTAAATCGTCTATCATTTAATTATTATTTTAATGAGGCCAGTCTTGTTGAAATAGCATTTTTATGGGCATCTAATCCCTCTGCTGCGGCCATTGTTTCTACATATTTCCCAATATTTAGTAGTCCTTGTTCTGTAGCTTTTTGAAAAGTAATTTGTTTCTCAAATGAACCTACACTCACACCGCTAAAGCTATTGGCGAAGCCCGCTGTAGGTAACGTATGATTGGTGCCTGAGGCATAATCTCCCATACTCTCTGCCGTATATTTTCCGATAAATACCGAGCCTGCATTTGTTACCATATCTACTAGCTTCTCGTCTTCTTGGGTTTGTAATATCAAATGCTCCGGTGCATATTCATTGCTAAAAGCGATGCAAGAATCTAAGTCAGTAAATAGGATGGATAAGCTGTTTTCTAAGGCTGCTGCACAAATTTCTTTTCTCGGTAATACCTCTAATTGAATTTTCAACTCCTTATTTACCTCATCTAATAGTTTTTGAGAGTTGCTTAACACCACGACTTGGCTATCTCTCCCGTGCTCCGCTTGCGCTAATAAATCTGCTGCTACAAATCTGGGATTAGCAAATTCGTCAGCAATAACTAGTACTTCGCTTGGTCCTGCTGGCAAGTCTGCCGCTACGCCATATTCTAAAGCTTTTTGTTTAGCGGCTGCCACATATTGATTGCCTGGACCAAAAATCTTATCACATTTTTTTATTGAACTTGTTCCAATACTCATAGCTGCAACAGCTTGTATTCCTCCGACTTTAAAGATGTTTTTAATACCACAAAGCTGAGCAGCATACAATATTGCGGGGTGTACAATTCCTTCTGCATTTACGGGTGTACATATCTGCACATTAGCACAACCTGCAATCTGCGAAGGAACACCAAGCATAAGCACTGTAGAAAATAATGGGGCAGTACCTCCGGGAATATATAATCCTACCGATTGGATAGGAACTGACTTTTTACGACAAGTAATTCCTTCCATAGTTTCTAAAACTATAGGCGCCGTCTTTTGTAAACTATGAAATGAGTAGATGTTCTTATAGGCAACATTTATGGCGCTTTTTAAATCATCATCTATTAGTGAGGCAGCCGCTGCCATTTCCTCGGCGGAAACAAGCAAATCTTTACCAGCGTATTCATTAAACTTTTTGCCATATAGTGCAAGGGCTTCATCGCCAGAAGCCGATACGGCATCAAAAATTTCCTGTACGATGTTATCCAACGTTGTTAGATTTATGGAAGGCCGCTTACATAATTGACCCCAAGTTTCTTGTGAGGGTAAGTTTATTTTCTTCATCATTAGGCAATCATTTTTTCAATTGGTATTACTAATATTCCTTCTGCACCGAGCTCCTTTAGCTGTTCTATCACCTCCCAAAAATCTGACTCACTTATTACAGAATGCAAGCTGCACCATCCTTCTTGTACCAATGGTAATATAGTAGGGCTTTTCATACTCGGCAAAAGTTTTGAAATGGCTTCTACTTTTTCTTGAGGTGCATTGAGTAAAATATATTTACTACTTGCAGCTTTCTGCACAGCTTCTATCCTAAACAATAACTTGCTCAGCAAGGTTCTATTTTCTTCGCTTATAGTCTTATTACTTACAAGCACTGCTTGGCTTTTACAAACCGTTTGCACTTCTTTCAAACCATTCATCACTAAGGTGCTTCCTGTACTTACGATATCAAAAATGCCATCAGCAAGACCTATACTAGGTGCTATCTCTACACTGCCACTTATGACTTCTATCCCAGCTTTGATGTTGTTCTTGCTAAGAAAGTTCTCTAGTATTACAGGGTAGCTAGTGGCTATTGTTTTATTATTGAACCATTGTAAATCTTTGTATTCTTCATCTTTTGCTACAGCTAGCGCCATCCTACATTTAGCAAAACCGAGTTCTTTTATCACATCTATGTCTTTAGCTTTTTCCCATACTTCGTTTTCACCTATTATTCCTATATCTGCTACTCCCTTCTCTACATATTCCGGTATATCGTCATCTCTTAGATATAAGATTTCTAGGGGAAAATTATCTGCTTTTGACTTCAATTTTCTGTCTCCATTAGGTGTATTGATTCCGCAGCTTTTAAGAAGCGCTAGTGATAAATCACTCAATCTTCCATTTTTTTGTATTGCTATTTTTATCATTTTATCTTGAATTTTTAGTATAAAAAAACCGCCTGTGGTTACAGGCGGTAATGAGTTTTATGTTAGGTTATTTACATAGCAATCACATCTGGCCTTGGGCGCATAATAGATGATGATGATGTAAATGTAAAAAGTTCATTTTGTTTTAATTTGTGCAAATGTAGGGAAGGAATTTTAATTTGGTTCTCAATTTCTATTTTTTTTCTAAAAATTGGCAATTTTCTTCTCCATCCCTTACTGTATTATAAATATTGCTTGACCATAATCTCCTTATTTTTGCGGCAAGCAACAATATAACTACATAATGAGCAAGGAAATTACAAAGAGAGCAGACGATTACAGCCAATGGTACAATGACTTAGTGATAAAGAGTGACCTAGCAGATCATAGTGCTGTGCGTGGTTGTATGGTGATAAAGCCTTACGGTTATGCCTTGTGGGAGAATATGAGAGATCAGTTAGATAAAATGTTCAAAGCTACAGGTCACATGAATGCTTATTTTCCTTTGTTTGTTCCTAAAAGTTTATTTGAGGCCGAAGAAAAGAATGCTGAAGGTTTTGCAAAAGAGTGTGCAATTGTGACGCATTATAGATTGAAGAATGATCCTGATAAGCCAGGAAAACTAATGGTAGATCCTGAGGCTAAATTAGAAGAAGAATTAATTATTCGCCCTACTAGTGAGGCCATCATCTGGAATACTTATCGTGGCTGGATTCAAAGCCATAGGGATTTGCCACTGCTCATTAATCAATGGGCGAATGTAGTAAGATGGGAAATGCGTACAAGATTATTTTTACGCACTGCAGAGTTTTTATGGCAGGAAGGACACACCGCTCACGCCACTAAAGAAGAAGCATTAGAAGAAACTACAAAGATGCTAGATGTATACGCAACATTTGTAGAAGAGTTTATGGCAGTGCCAGTAGTAAAGGGAATAAAAACTGCCAATGAAAGATTTGCAGGTGCAGAAGATACGTATTGCATAGAAGCGCTAATGCAGGATGGTAAGGCATTACAAGCTGGTACTTCACATTTTCTAGGTCAAAATTTTGCCAAAGCATTTGATGTACAGTTTACCAATAAAGAAAATAAATTAGAATATGTATGGGCTACCAGTTGGGGAGTAAGTACTCGCCTTATTGGAGCTTTGATAATGGCGCATAGCGATGATCAAGGATTAATTTTACCTCCAAAAATTGCGCCGCATCAAGTTGTGATTGTACCTATTTATAAAGGTGAAGAAAGGAAGGTAGAGTTGAATGATGCGCTTAAAAAAATTGTTGCAGACCTACAAGCAATGAATATTAGGGTAAAATTTGATGATAATGAAAATAACAGACCAGGCTGGAAATTTGCACAATACGAAATGCAAGGCGTGCCGGTAAGAATGGCGCTTGGTCTTAGAGATTTAGATAACGCAGTAATAGAAGTAGCAAGAAGAGATACCAAAGAAAAAACTACCGTTGCTATAGAAGGAGTTTCTAGCTATGTACAGTCTTTATTGGATGAAATACAGAAGAATATTTTTGAAAAAGCGCTTCAGTTTAGAAATGAAAATATAAGAAAGGTAGATACTTGGGAAGAATTTAATAAGGTGCTAGATAATGAAGCTGGCTTTGTTTCTGCACATTGGGACGGTACACCAGAAACCGAAGAAAAAATAAAGCAAGAGGCCAAAGCAACGATTCGTTGTATTCCTTTAAATAATGAGCAAGAGGAAGGGGTTTGTGTATTTTCTGGTAAGCCGAGTAAGGAGAGGGTTTTGTTTGCGAGAGCTTATTAATATATCATGCAAAAATTTACAGTTACTGAAGAAGCTTATAAAGCAG
>JBBRHK010000164.1:0-6864 GCA_038222815.1 Chitinophagales bacterium | reverse complement strand
TTTGCAAGTACATTGCATATTGCAGGTACAACATAGAAGTAAAAAAATATAAAAGGAAAATATGGTTTCGAAAGATCAAAATAATGGCCAGACCAAGCCTCGTTTGTTGTGTATCGATATGGCTTACACTCTTAAAATGGTTAAAGAAAGAGAACTACAACAAGAGTTTGAATCTAGGAATTGTGGCGGCTATTTTGAATATGTTTGGGGCGTGCATCCAATGGCGGATGTGCCTGAGAATAGAAAACTTAATTATGAAGGGTTTAAATTAACAGTTGTTGATTACTCTAAAGACCAAACTGTAATTGAAGGTTTGTCTGCATATTATTCAGGACTTAAATTCTTTTTTCCGCTCAATTTTTTAGTGTCGCAAATCCGATTTACTAGATACCTAATTCGTTTGGTGAAAAAAGAACACATAGATATTATTTTAGTTACTGACCCCTATTTTACTGGCTTAATGGGGTTATTTATAAAATGGTTTACAAAAGCGAAATTGGTAGTTTGGGTCTGTGCAAATTATGATGAAATCTATAAAGCTATAGGTAGACCAGCTATGCCTCAATTATATAAAAAGCACTGGATTGAGAAAATTATCGAAAAAATTGTTTTTCCTCGTGCAGATTTGGTAGCTGGTGGAAATCAGAACAATTTAGAATTTTCCTTAGCAAATGGAGCATCATTAAAAAAATCTACGGTATTTCCGGTCGGCAAGTTAATTCATAAGCAACATGTTTTAGATCCAAAATTAAGAGATAAGGATATTCTGTTTTCTTCAAGTGAAGCTACTTACCATTTTATTTATGTAGGCAGAATGCTCAATGTAAAATATCCAGACGACGTAATAAGGGCATTTGATGTCATCTGTAAAGCATTGCCAAATTGTGCTTTAATTATGGCAGGAGATGGGCCTATGATGAAGGAATTAGAGGCAATGGTTTTAGAAATGGGAATACAAAATAAAGTACATTTTGTAGGAAACATAAATCAAGGGAGATTGGCAAATATTTTTGGGTCTTGTTTTGCAGCACTTAGTCCACTAACTGGAAGGTCCTTAATAGAAGCAAGTTTAGCAGGGTTACCCCTTGTTGCCTATGACAGAGATTGGCAATTAGACTTCGTGACAAAAAGTGGTAATGGAATAGTTGTTCCATTTAGAGATTGGCAAAAAATGGCTGAAGAAGCCATTCACTTAATACAGTACCCAGAAGAAACGAAAAGATATAGCGAAGCATCAAGACGAATAGGACTTACTTTTTGTGATACTGATAAAATCTATGCACACGAACAAAATGAGTTTAATAAACTAATACAAAAAAATAAGAAGAACTAAGTTTCGATAACATAAATAACTAGATGTCCTTAAGGTTTTATTAAATTGGGAGAAATAGAGTGAGATAAGGTCTAGATTGGTTAAATTTGCAAAATTTTTATAATGATTAATATAGGTATTATAGGATATGGGTATTGGGGCCCTAACTTGGTAAGAAATTTTTATAGTCAAAAAAATTGCTCTATAAAAAAAGTGGCTGATGGAAGGCAAGCTAGGCTCGATATAGTACAGGCGGCCTATCCTAGTATAACTGGCGTGTTAGATGCTGATGATATCATTAAAGATGTATCCATTGATGCGGTAGTAATAGCCACCCCTGTTTTTACTCATTTTCCTTTAGCAAAAAAGGCATTGCTTAATGGTAAACATGTATTACTAGAGAAGCCAATGGCTAGCTCGGTAGCAGAGTGTGAGGAATTAATTGCACTAGCCAAAGAGAAAAATCTTACCTTAATGGTAGATCATACCTTCTTATATACTGGGGCAGTTGAAAAAATAAAGGAACTGATAGATGCCGACACACTGGGCAAAATAAAATATATTGACTCTACTCGTATTAATTTAGGGTTATTTCAGCCAGATGTAAATGTGCTGTGGGATTTGGCACCTCATGATTTGTCCATACTATCCTATCTACACGACGAGATGCCATATAGTGTGAATGCTACAGGTGTTTGCCATACAGGTAATGGTATAGAAAACATTGCTTATTTAACGGTCAACTATGCTTCTGGATTTGTAGCACATTTTAATTGCTCTTGGAGTAGCCCGGTAAAAATTCGCTTGATGATGGTAGGTGGGGATAAGAAAATGGTTGTTTTTAATGATCTAGAGCCTACAGAAAAAATAAAAGTTTATGACACTGCTTATGAGTTAAAAACGGATGAGGATAAGAGCAGGATATTGGTAGATTATAGAGTAGGAGATATCTTTCTACCTAAAATAGCGAATAAAGAGGCTCTTGCCTCAGTAGCTAATGATTTTCTAGGAAGTATTACAAATAATACCCAGCCTAGGTCTTCGGCTGCTATTGGATTAGACATTGTAAAAATATTAGAAGCTTCTGAGAAATCTATAAAAAACAAAGGAGTAGAAGTAATACTATAATAAAAGCAAAATGGAAATATTAAATATAGACTCAGACAAGCAGAGTTTGAAAAATGTACAAGTAGGTAAAGATGTAAAGATTTTCAACTTTGTAAATGCTTATGGCTGCACGATAGATGATGGTAGTAAAGTGGGCTCATTTGTAGAGATACAGAAAGGAGCTACCATTGGTAAAAATTGTAAAATCTCTAGCCATAGTTTTATTTGCGAAGGGGTACATATTGCTGACAATGTATTTATTGGTCACAATGTTACTTTCATCAATGATAAGTTTCCAAGAGCTACAAATGAAGACGGTTCTATGCAAACAGATGCAGATTGGAGTACAGAAGAAACTCATATTGAAGAAGGTGCATCTATAGGATCGAGTGTTACAATACTTTGTGGCATTACAATTGGGAAACGTGCCATAGTGGGGGCTGGAAGTGTAGTTACAAAAGATGTTCCTGCTAAAGCAGTTGTGGCTGGCAATCCAGCTAAAATTTTAAAATATCTAGATTAGAACAAATATTATGGAAAAAAGTATTAGTAAAATACCATGCCTAGATTTAGGCATGCAACACCAACAAGTAAAAGCTGAAATATTTGAGGCTTTTGAAAAGGTGTATGAGAAAACTGCATTTTCTGGTGGCCCATTTGTAGAGGAGTTTGAAAAAAGCTTTGCCGAGTTCTGTGGTACAAAATATGCAGTAGGCGTAAATAATGGTACCACTGCCTTACAGCTTGCCTGCCTTACATTGGGAATTGGTGTAGGCGATGAAGTTATAGTGCCTGCAGATACTTTTATTGCTACAGCTTGGGGCCCATCTCATGTAGGTGCTACTCCAGTGTTTGTAGATTGTACCGCAGATACTTGGGAAATAGATGTAACAAAAATAGAAGCTGCGATTACGCCAAAAACAAAAGCTATTATTGGTGTTCATTTGTACGGACAGCCTTTTGATATAGATGCGGTAAAGGAAATTTGTACAAAGCACAAACTGTTTTTGATTGAAGATGCTGCGCAAGCACAAGGGGCTACCTATAAGGGAACACCAGTAGGCGGCTTTGGAGAAATGGCTTGTTTTAGTTTTTATCCGGGAAAAAATTTAGGTGCGTGTGGCGAAGCTGGCGGCTTAACAACTAACAACGAGACCTATTTAAAAAAATTACAGAGCCTACGTAACCACGGCTCCGTGGTGAGATATTATCATGACGAAGTAGGTTTTAATATGAGGATGGGTGGTCTTGAAGGAGCTTCATTATCTGTAAAACTTAAATATCTAGCAGATTGGAATGATAAAAGACGAGCCATCGCAAAAAGGTATTTGAATGAGATATCCAATCCAAGAATAAAAATGCAGTTTCAGCCAGAATGGGCAGATTCCATTTTTCATTTGTTTGTTGTTACCACAGAGGATAGAGAAGATTTAACCAGATACTTGAACGAAAGAAATATTTTTCCTGCATTGCATTATCCTGTGCCTTGTCATTTACAAAAGGCTTATGAAAATCTAGGCCATAAAAAAGGCGACTTTCCTAATGCAGAGTATCTAGCAGAACATTGTATCTCCTTACCTATGTTTGCAGAGCTAAGCAATGAAGAAGTTTCTTTTGTCATTGCTGCAATTAATAAATACTAACAGAGTTTTAGATATTTTACTTTGATTGTGCCCCTAACGACAAAAGTCACAAGGGGCATAATTTTTTCTAAAAAGTACTATTCCCTTCACAAAATTTTAATGTCTAGGAAATAAATATTTGATTACCTTTTCCTTAATTGAGCCACACTTATAACTAAAAAACATCTGAATGAGTAAATTAATAGTATGGTTACTGTTTTTGATGCAACTTATTGCAAGCTGTGCACAGTCTCAAAAAGTAGAATCTATTCAGTACAATTTTAATTTGAAAAAGGATTTTGGAGCAATAGGCAATGGCATTGTTAATGATCATGAAGCATTTATTCGGGCTTCAAAAAGGATAAATCAAATAGGGAGAAATGTAAAATTAGTCATACCCAAAGGAGTTTATTTAGTGGGTAAGCAAACTAAAATTGACCCAATAAATGGGTTGTACTTACTAGGAGTAGATTGCCTTAACCTTGAAAATTGTAGTAATATAGAAATAGTAGGAGAGGATGCTCAAATCATATACAAAGCTCAAATGAAATATGGCGCATTTAATGTAGAAACAGGAAAAGCACTGCAAAAGCAAACTATGGATGTTAAGGCCCTAGCATCTATTGGTAATTTTATGATATTAAAAGATTGTAAAAACATACACGTAGGAAATTTAAAAATTGATGGTAATTCAAATGCTCATATTTTGGGGGGTGGTTATGGCGATGTGGGCTGGCAAGTAAGACAAGCAGGCTTTGAAATAATTAATTGTACTAACGTTTTGTTAGACAGCTTACTTATAAAGAAGATGGCGTTAGATGCAATCATCGTAGGAAATACAGTAGATAAGAACAAAATCATAGATCAAAAAATTGTGTTGAATAATATTGTTTGTGATTCTAATGGCAGACAAGGATTAAGTTGGATAGGCGGTAGTGGTTTATCGGTAACAAACTGCACTTTTTCGAATACAGGTAAGGGCGCAATTTCCTCCGCACCTGGCGCAGGAGTAGATATTGAAGCAGAGCTCGGCTTATGTACAAATGCCACATTTAAGAACTGTAAGTTTATTGACAATACTGGCTGCGGCTTAGTTTCGGATCAGGGTAATAGTAAGAATTTGACCTTTACGGGATGTACTTTTGTAGGCATTAGAAACTGGAGTGTATGGGTAACCAAGGAAAATGTAACATTTAAGGCCTGTGTTTTTAACGGTGGCGTAGTACATGGAAATTATAAAGCCTTAAATAGAGAACAGGCAATAAAATACTATGATTGCATTTTTACAGATAAACCGTATGAAGGAAAAAAAGTTTTTGGAAAGTTTTTAGCCGAGTGGAATGGGTTACCATATCAGTATTTAGAGAACTGCACTTTTGATGGCGGTAGAAGCGCCTACCTTATTTGGTATCAAAGTAAATGTGAGAATTCGGAAGTAGAAAAACCTACTTTTAAAAATTGCAATTTTTTTACACAACAAAATTTTTTCCCAAATACGAAAAGCGAACTGTTTCTATTGACAGGAGTTAAATTAGTAAATTGTGACTTCAAGAATTTATTAACAAAACAGGCATTGAGGCCTGAAAACAAATTAATAAATTGTTCGACGGAGATAAAAAATTAATTGCCTATTTATTAATTTAGTTTTGAGCAAAAGCTAACCCAAATAGAAGATGAAAATTGTACATGTTATTTCAAGTTTAAGCAAAGGGGGGGCAGAGCGAGTAGCTGCAGAACTTGCTAACGAGGCTGTGAAATCAGGGAAGGAAGTAACTATAATTGCTGGATGGCCAGAAAATCCGTTATATCTTCAAAATTATTTAGACCCAAGAATTTCTATAAAATTTATTTCTGACAGTAAAAAGAAGGCATACAAGAATTTCTTTTTTTGGATATGCAAAAATAGAAAATGGCTTGCAGGAAATGATGTGATTCATTGTCACCTTACATTTGGAGCTGTTTTCGGGTCCATTGCTAAATTATTAACAAGGGGTTTTGCCCGGTCTAAGCAACCTTTAATATTTGAAACCTATCATGCAGTAGGTATGATGATACCAGAACGGAACAGATGGCTTCATGCACAAATGCTAAAAGGACGAGATGGAATTATTTTAATGGCACGAGACAGTTATTGGGATGATTTTATTTCGAAAAACTCAAAACTAAATATAAGAATAATCCCCAATGGTATTTCTGTTTCCCTTCCAGAAAGGAGTTTGGCGAGTGATGCTGCATTCCGAGCGGATGCTGGCATTCCAAAGGTTTGTAAATACATTGTGGGCACTGTTGGAATGCTAAGACCAGATCGTAAGCCATGGTTGTATATTCCCATTTTCAAGCAGATAGATAAAGAACTTGGGGATGCGGTTCATTTTGTAATTGGAGGAGATGGATCTGAAATGCCACTGATTAAATCTCTTATCAAAGAAAATGTATTGGAGCATAAAGTACATTTAGCTGGTCTAGTAAACAATCCCGTGGAAATGATGATTAATTTTGATGTATATGTTTCAATGAGCGTAGGTGCTGCAGTTGGCATTTCAATGTTTGAAGCTGCTATGTGTTCTATTCCCGTGGTAGGAATACAGCTTAGTATGAATTATGAAGTAACTCCAACCGATTGGGTTTGGTCGGATTCAGAATCTACTCAAGTTGCCAATCAAATTATTTCTCTATTGACTGATGTAGAAAAGCATCAGAGGATTAGCAAAATGCAAAATGAATATGTAAATAAGAATTTCTCTTCTGTTGCAATGTCCAACTCTTACTTTGCATTTTATAGTTCAATAATAAAACTCCCAAATTAGCTACTGCTTCGTTAGG
>JBBRHK010000163.1:0-6896 GCA_038222815.1 Chitinophagales bacterium | reverse complement strand
AAATAAATAGGTCAAAAAAATCTTTGTCTCTTAATAACCCTACTGGTATTGAATCTACCTTTTTTTTACTCAATTTTTAAAAAGATTTTTTTTTATTATATCCACTTTTACCTTATGCACATTATTCTTTTTTTGCCATTTTTTCAAGAAGCTATATTGCGTTAATTTGGCTGCTGAGTTTCTAATTATAAATGGCTACTTTTGAAGTCAAAATAAAATTTATTATGAGTTACGAATTAGTAGGCAAATTAATCTTCAAAGGAGAGTCGATGCAAAAAACAGAAAGTTTTAAAATTAGAGAATTTGCAGTGGAAAAATCGGAGGAGTCAAATGGAAAAACATTTGTCACCTATGTGAAGTTTCAATGTGTGCAAGACAAGGTTTCTATCTTAGATAGCGTAAGTATGGGTGATGAAATTAAAGTTTACTTCAATATAAAAGGAAACAAGTCTGAGAGAGATGGTAAGACAAGTTACTTTACTAATTTGGATGCTTGGAGAATAGAGCAAATGCTTGGAACGCAGGCTGCATCAGCATCTAACGATGGTTTTGTAGAGCCTCTAGATACTTTCACTGCTGATCCTTCAGATGCAATAGATGATTTGCCGTTTTAAAGTTGATAAAATAAAATTAGACTACAGTAAAATAGTTTTTTAATAAAGTGCTTTTATAAACAAGGCACTTTTTTATTTGTAAAATGCAAAGAACAGTCATTATAAAATTAGATACCTCAGTTGCAAAAGATGATTTGCAAATCAGGCTAGCAATTGCAAAAGCTCTAAAAGTTGATGTGAGTGCAGTGACCAGTTTTTTAATAACTAAGAGAAGTATAGATGCAAGGGGCAAGCTACCCGTCATTCAAATTCAAGCAGACGTATTTGTCAATGAAGAACCTCCTACATTGGAAGGTTTTAGTCTAGGGCTAAAGAAGGTAACCGCTGAGTCAAAAAAAGTGGTTATCGTGGGAGCGGGACCTGCCGGTCTTTTTGCTGCTCTTTCTTTGCTAGAGCTTGGTTATCAACCCATCATTATAGAAAGGGGAAAAGACGTGAAAGAGCGTAGGAGAGATTTAGCTATTCTAAACAAAAATGGCATCGTAAATCCTGATAGTAATTACTGCTTCGGCGAAGGCGGCGCAGGTACCTACAGCGATGGTAAATTGTACACTCGAAGTAGTAAAAGAGGAGATGTAAAAAAGGTGCTCAATATGTTTGTCTCCTTTGGCGCAGCCGATAATATTTTATATGATGCCCATCCTCACATTGGAACAAACAAACTGCCCCAAATTATTGCCAATATGCGGGAAAAGATTTTGGAGTATGGCGGTCAAATTCATTTTAATACCAAACTCACCGAGATTATTACTAGTCAAAATAGTACTACTGCCTTAAAAACCGAAGATGGAAGGACATTTATCGCAGATGCCTACATTTTGGCTACAGGCCACTCTGCTAGAGATATTTTTTATTTATTAGATAAAAGCGGTATTGCTATAGAAGCAAAACCATTGGCAATAGGAGTAAGAATAGAACATCCACAATCTTTAATTAATAAAATCCAATATGGCAACAGCGCAGCTTTTGTAGATGACGCTTCAGAATCTAGTTATTTGCCGCCAGCAAGCTATTCATTAGTGCAGCAGGTAAATGGGAGAGGTGTTTTTTCCTTTTGTATGTGCCCAGGAGGGATTGTGGCAGCAGCTGCAACCGAGCCGGGCGAGGTAGTGGTAAATGGTTGGAGCCCATCTAAACGAAACAATCCCTTTGCTAATAGTGGACTTGTGGTAGAGATAAGAAAAGAAGATGTACTAGAGGCGATGCCACAATTACATAAAGACGATAAAATGCTGTTTCTAAAATATCAGCAGCTGATAGAGCAGCAATGTTATACTGCTGCCGGCGCTAATCTTTCTGCCCCTGCGCAAAGGATGAAAGATTTTGTAGAAGGTAAAAAATCTTTTGATTTGCCTAAAACTTCCTACACACCCGGCGTTACTTCGGTTAATCTGAAAGAAGTTTTACCAAATGTCATTTATGATACTTTGGCGGCGGCATTAGTACACTTTGGTAAAAAGCTAAAGGGTTTTTTGAACAACGACGCTGTTGTAATAGCTACAGAAAGTAGAACAAGTAGTCCTGTAAAAATTCCTAGAAAGCCCGATACTTTACAACATACAGAAATTGAAAACCTATACCCTTGCGGGGAAGGTGCTGGTTTTGCGGGAGGAATTGTAAGTGCAGCAATGGATGGGCAAGCTGTGGCAGCAGCGATTGTAGAAAATCTTTCAAGAAAATAGAAATTAGGAATACCTGTAATTACCGTTTGTAAAATATTTTAGAAAAATTATTTTCAAATGATGAATCTTTACCAACAATAAAAATACAATATGGCACTTTTAGAAATTAATAACCTTACCAAGCAATTTGCTACGCAGCTTGCCGTAAATGATGTGAGTTTTTCTATAGAGAAGGGAAGCATCTTTGGCTTACTTGGCCCCAATGGTGCAGGAAAGACAACGCTCATAAGAATGATTACGGGGATTTTTTATCCTGATAGTGGTGGTATCAACTTTGAAGGCAAAAAGTTTGATACGATGAAAGATAGTGAGCGTATAGGGTATATGCCAGAGGAGAGAGGACTATATAAAAAAATGAAGATAGGAGAGCAGGCTGTTTATCTATGCAGGCTCAAAGGGATGAGTAGCAGCGACGCAACTAAAAAAGTGAAAGAGTGGTTTGTAAAACTCAATATGCAGTCTTGGTGGGATAAAAAGGTAGAAGACCTGAGTAAAGGGATGAGCCAAAAATTGCAGTTTGTTACTACAGTGGCGCACGAGCCATCTTTGATCATTTTGGATGAGCCGTTCAGTGGTTTGGATCCTGTAAATGCTAATTTGATCAAGGAAGAAATATATGCACTGGCAAAAAAAGGCAGTACGATCATTTTTAGTACCCATAGAATGGAGCAAGTAGAAGAAATATGTGATCATATTATTTTAATGAATAAGGGAGCAAAAATTCTTGATGGCACTATTGCCGAAGTAAAAAATCACTACAAAGAAAATATTTATAAGATAGGGGCTACCGTATATCCTGAGCATTTAATGACGCACATATTTAACGTTACAAGCCATAATACCAACGAACTGTGCGTAAAGCTAGACCATGATACTACGCCAAATGATGTGCTTCAATATTTTATCAATCAGAAAGTGGCCATTAATTCGTTTACGGAGGTGATGCCTTCTTTAAACGAAATATTTATTAAGCTAGTAGAAGGTACTTCTACAGCGAGAGAATTTACCAATAACTAATAAAGACAATAATTATGAGCAAGATAGGACTGGTAATAGGAAGAGAATATTTTACTAGGGTAAAGAAAAAATCGTTTTTAATTATGACGATTCTCGTACCCTTTTTAATGGTAGCATTTTATGCTGCAATCATTTGGATAAGTATGAAAGGCGGAACCGATTCGCAGAAGATCGCTATTATAGATGAAGCAGGAATTATCAAAAATGAAATTCCAACTGATACTGCAAAGCAAGCCATTCAATTCAAGTTGATTGCTGGCGAGTCTGAGCAAAGTTTTATACCTAAATATAAGACGCAGGGTTACAGTGCCTTCTTGTACATACCAAAGCAAAACATAGATTCCGCTAGTGCCTTCAAGTTACATAGTGCCTCTTCTACAAGTTTATCTACAACAAGCAGGGTAGAAAATCTTGTAGAAGAGGCATTGCAGAACAGACGTTTAGAATTAAAAGGAATAGATCCTGCCACATACAAAAGCGTACGTGCTAATGTAAATGTGGAGAATACAATTGATACAAAGGATGGAGAAAAAAAGTCTCACTCTGGTATTGCATTAATTATTTCTATTGTGTGTGGCACACTCATCTATATGATGATGATAATCTATGGCGCACAGGTGATGAGAGGCGTGTCAGAAGAAAAAACGAATAGAGTAGCAGAGGTCATTGTAAGTTCTGTAAAACCATTTGAATTGATGATGGGCAAGATTTTAGGTATCGGAGCTGTAGGTCTTACACAGTTTTTAATATGGATGGTGCTTATTTTACTTGGGCAGATGGCTATTCCGATGTTATTCCCTGATTTGCTTAAAAGCGCTACCGATGCAGCAGCCACGGTACCACAAGGAGCTGCAGGTATGATGCAAACAGTAACAGAAGGCATTGCTTCATTACCAATCACAAAAATTATTTTATCCTTTATGTTTTATTTCCTTGGCGGCTATCTTACATACGCTTCACTTTTTGCGGCAGTAGGCAGTGTAGTGAGCGATGACCAGCAAGAAGCGCAGCAAATGATGTTTCCTATTCTTATGCCTATCATCATTGGCTTTGTAATAATGACCCAAGCGGTAAATGAACCTAACAGTACTCTGGCAGTTTTTGGAAGTATTTTTCCATTGACTTCTCCTGTAGTAATGATGGGTAGGATCACTTATGAGATTCCAACTTGGCAACTTATTGTTTCTATGCTTTCTTTAATTGCCTGCTTCTTATTATTCACTTGGATTACAGCAAAAATATATCGTGTAGGAATATTAATGTATGGTAAGAAGCCTACTTGGAGGGAGATGTTGAAGTGGGGATTTAGGAAAGGGTAGGAGACGATTAAAAATATTATTAAAAAACAGCTAGTATTTTGCTAGCTGTTTTTTGTTTACCGTTGGAATCTTGTCGCCTACTTCAATTTATATTTTAAAGAAATCCCTGCTCCACCATAAGCTCTATTGGCAGTGAGTATTGGATTAATCCTAAGCTCGGGTTCAAGAACAAATTTTTCCGAAAGCTTTATGTTCTTTGACAACTTTCCTAATATGCCCACATTAAAGCTTGGGTTTATTGAATAATCATCTATTTTAAAAAATTTAATCTTCGACTTATCAGCAAATCCCACATAGAAATCAAAACTTGGTCCAATAGAAAAGTTCACAAACTTTGAATAAAACTTATAAAGGATAGGAATCGATAAGTGTCTTTCAGCAACGGTTGCAGGGAAATAATCTGGACCAATAAAGAACCCAATATCTGCTTTATAAGTTCTGTAATAAATACCAGTTTCAAAGCCGCCGTGTTTGTTAAGCTTCATTTCATAACTACCGCCAAACCCAGCCGTACCATAATGACCATTGCTTACCTCAGCATTAAAATTGGCTCCAACTCTTACTATTTTCTGCGCCTGTATTACTGTTGAACAGAATAGTGTTAGTGCAGTGAAATACAATTTTAATTTTATAAGCATAAAAATGAGCTATTATATTTTTGTGGTAAGAATCAAGAGAGTCAAAATATGAAAATAGCTGCTTATTCTTATTTACTTATTTTAAAATTTGCTAGGCCTATTGATAAGTACTAGATTTCCCTTTTTTTGTTGTTACTTCAATTACACCTTTCTTCCCCTTATCTCCATACAGTTTTACCGCAGCAGCATCTTTCACTACGTTTATCGTTTGTATATTATTAGGCTCTAATTTACCGAAGGCTGCTTTATCTGTCACAACTCCATCAACTACATACAAAGCACCATCATTCTTCTTGCTCGTAATCAATATTACCCCTTCCTTTGCCGTTTCTCCATATAGTTTAATGGCAGCAGCGTCTTTCAAGATTGAAACGCTAGATATATCCTCAGCGGAAATTTTGTTTAAGCTAGATTCATCTATTTGCACACCATCCAAATAAATAACTGCGCCTGGCAACTTACCATGATAAGCAAATTTAGAAATACCAGTCATTTTGAAATTATCATAGCTATCACTTTTCAAGACTTCACCTGCTATATCAAATTTTACATTTTCTTCCCTAGATGGATAGCCGTTTACTACCACCTCCTCTCTAGAACTGATTTTTGAATTGCCTTCTTTTTTATAACCTTTTACTACTAAATCATCTACTTTACCATTTCCAGAAAACGTAAAACTACTTAAGTTCTTATTTACAACAGCAACAGATTTACTAGTCACAAAAGACTTTATTCCATTCAATACATTATTTGCAATACTTGTAATTCCCTTTTCTGATGTAAGAAAGGCTATATCTTTTGGGTTTGTCATAAAGCCAGCTTCTATTAAGATGCTAGGAACTTCCAATGCTTGTAAAATCCAAATGCCTGCTGCTCTTTGATTAATTAAATTCCCCACAGGAAGCTCGTAGTTTGTTGCAAAAGCGTTATTAATAATAGAAGCAAATGTCTTGCTCACTGCCGCCGATTTATATTCATCTCTAGGTACGTAAATCTGAAGTCCGCTTTTTTCATTGTTGGTATTGGTAGCTTCAGCATCAGCGTGAATGCTCACTACTAAGTCAATATTTTCTTTAATATTCGAAGTCCGGTCTCTCACAGCAATCGTCTCATCCTTCGTCCTAGTAAGAATAAATTTAATATTTTCATCCTTATTCAGCTCCACTATTTTCTTTACAATGGCAAGGGTAATATCTTTCTCTTTTTGGTTGGTCTTTGCATTCATAGAACCTCCATCATCCCCACCGTGGCCTGCATCTAGCAATACCACAATTGGTTCATCACTTTTTAATTTTGCAGAAGTCGGCTGTGTGTTTTTAGTCCCAGTATATTCAGAGTTAGCTGCTGTATTTGAATCTGTATTCACAATACTGTTTTCAGTAACTATTTTTTTGTTGTCCTCTTTTTGCTTAGATATATAAGCAGAGGAAACAAATACTAGTCCTGCAATTACAGGGATAGCGATAATTCTTGATAAGTAATTCATCTTTGGATTTTTATTTTTATTAATCATTTTGATGCGTCTTTTTATAGAAGAATAAGTAAGGTGATTGGCAATGGAAAATTGTGAACCAGCATAAGCAGATTGTAGCATCATTTCGGCGAATGCTGCAGTATCTCCGGGTG
>JBBRHK010000162.1:0-6901 GCA_038222815.1 Chitinophagales bacterium | reverse complement strand
TCTTCGTGATTATCTGGTGGTGGTATCTTATCCCACTTACATTGTAGCCCAGTCATATTAAGTATGGCAGGATCCGTTGCTCCAATTATTTCTATGTTTTCAAATGATTTAATTATTTGTTCTGCATACACCAATCCCTCCCCAATAACAACAGGGATAATGTGTAGACTAGATATTTTAGCCTTAGCAATTTGAAGTTTTACAGCAGCCTTATATACGTTTGACACAGGAATGCTTCCTACTCTTAGAAAAAGATTAAATTCCTCTTTTACATTTGCTTGATATACTTTAAGGGCAGCTATCGCATCATCCATCATAGAAGACGGAATAATAAAGGTTGCTCCATCGCCACCGAAAAAAAATGGAATATCTAAATCATAGCTATGTGCTATATTTAGTACCGCTACAATGCTGCCCGTGGCGATAAGGTTTACTGATTGGTGATCTCCGTTAGCTACTGAGTCGCTACTGTTTAAAATATCCGTTATCAAAATATGCCAGTCTGCCGGCACATCGTGAAAAAGTGTGTCTCGCAGATACAATCTGCTCAAGGGTAATACTTCTGTAGGTAAACTATTATAAAAATTCCTCGTATCTATCATAAGTTATGGTAACCCACATTTAATGTATGCTGTAGATACTATCCAATTGTCGAGCCATTTTTTACTAAATTATTAAACTAAATTTGCTTGAAGAATTAAATTTATTCGAAATGAAGAAGTTATTGCTACTAATTGTGTTTTTATTTACTATTATTTCTCTTTCCTTTTCACAAAATACAAGATATATCATTCGCCTAAAGGATAAGGGTACTAGTACATTTACCTTGGCAAATCCAAGTCAATACTTATCTCCAAGGGCTGTTGCTAGAAGAACTCAATATAATATACCTATTGATAGTATGGACCTTCCAGTGGTGCAACGTTACATTGACAGCATCAGACTTTCTGGAGCGGTAACAATTATTAATAAGAGTAAGTGGTTAAATCAAGTGGCTATCTCTACAACAGATGCTGCTGCATTAACTAAAATAAATTCTTTTCCATTCGTGTTGTCCTCTGCGCCCATTGCTGCAAAAAATGCAGATGGGTTTATAACAAGAAAAAAGTTTGATGATGATTATGCAGCCACCGAGAGAGCTGCTATTAATTACGGACGAAGTAATGGTCAGGTAAAAATTCACAATACAGATTTTCTTCATGACCTAGGATTTAGAGGTGAGGGAATGCAAATGGCGGTACTTGATGGCGGTTTTTTTAGGTATAATACGCTTTCTGTGTTTGATAGCGCAAGGCTAAATGGACAATTCTTAGGGACTTATGATTTTGTAGCTAATGAGATTTCCGTGGCTGAAGATGATGCACACGGTATGACTTGCTTAAGTACAATAGCAGCAAATTTGCCAGGTCAATTTGTGGGAACCGCACCTAAAGTTTCTTTTTATTTATACAGAACGGAAGATGTGGCTACAGAATATCCTATTGAAGAACAAAATTGGGTAGCAGGAATAGAGAGAGCAGATAGTCTTGGGGTAGAGTTGAGTTCTACATCATTAGGATATACAACTTTCGACAATCCTGCTTTCAACCATACCTACGCAGAAATGAATGGTAACACTACTATTGCAGCTCGTGGAGCTGATATTGCTGCAAAGAAAGGAATGCTTGTTGTAGTAGCTGCTGGTAATGAAGGAAATAGTTCTTGGAGGTTTATCTCAACACCTGCTGATGGAGATAGTGTAATGGCTGTGGCTGCTGTAGATACTTTAAAGAATGTGGGCAGCTTTAGTGGTTATGGTCCAAGTAGCGATGGACAAATAAAACCAAACGTAGCTGCGGTAGGAGTGAGAGCAGTGGTTGCTAATACTTCAACCGGTGCGCCAACCTATTCTAACGGTACTTCGTTTGCTTGCCCTAATATGGCTGGCGTAAGTGCTTGTTTTTGGCAAGCTTTCCCCGAGTTGAATAACATCGCTATTTTAAACGCTTTGCAAAATTCTGCAAGCAGGGCAACTAATCCAGATGATAGAGTAGGTTACGGAATTCCAGATGTGAAGAAGGCATTTTATACAGTTGAAAAGCAATTGTATACTCAATCTTCTAGTATTTCTACTTGTACTGTTATGTTGACAGTGGCTTTAAAAACTTCACCAGATATTAAACTATATATAGAAAGGCAATTGCCAGGAGAGACAAATTATACTTTGATAGATTCTGCTATAGGTACAACCGGTTTTGCAAAGCGAACTTATAACTTTAATGATCTGTTAGCTTCATCGCTAACTGGAGTAATAAAATACAGAACTTCTATAAAAGTGATGTCGGAATCTGCAGTTTTACTGGATAGTATGACGGTAAATAAGACTGAAACTTGTTCTACTAACGGCGACTTAATTTTTGTGGGTCCAAATCCTACATCTGGTAATCTAAATATTGGAGTTCAATTGCCAGTATCTTCGAGTGTGAGTTTAAGAATGGTGAATTCAATTGGACAAACTGTATATCAAAAAAGTTTTATACAAATTACAACTTTAGAACAGCAACAATTCCAAATGCAGAATTTATCTAAAGGCGTTTATTATTTGAGTTTATATAATGGCAATAAAAAATTAAGAACCTTGCAGGTATTGAAACAGTAAGAACTTATTTCTTTCGCATCACCGCCACAAAGAGAGTGTCTGCTTGCTCTGTATAACCTTTGTTATACTGTTTAGATTCTAAAATTAAATCAGCATTGCATAATTGTGTTACAACTGACTCATTTTCTGCTTCAAATACTGAACAAGTGATATAAACTAATAGTCCATTTTTATTTAATTGAAGACTTGCCTTTGAGGCAATTTGTAGCTGCCGATTTGTATAGAAGGCAACTTGATTTCTTTTAAAAAAGTATAATTGCTCAGGCGTTCTGCTCCAAGTTCCAGAACCAGTACAAGGTACATCACAGACTATTAAATCAAAGCTGTTAGCATTTTCTTTATCCTCTTGCTTGGTTAAATCTCTCACATCTGCGTTGTAAATGGGAATACCTGCTGTAGCTAGTCTTGCTTTAGCGTTGTCTAAAATATTTTTTCTAATATCAGTGATACTAAGTTGTATTTTCTGCTGTATAGTATCTACAAGTAAAATAGATTTTCCTCCACTTGCAGCACAACAATCCCATACGGTCTTGATATTAGCATTAGGTAAATTACTAAATACTTTTTGCGATTGTTTATCCTGTATTACAAAATTTCTGTTTAGACCTTTTACATCATTTAAATCAACCGCATTTTTTAGCTGAATGCAATCTCCTTCAATGTGGCTTTCTATGTTTTGTTCTTGCAGCGCTGCAAGAACAGTTTGTTGCTTACCTGGTCTAGAACGCAAGTATAAGTGTGGTTGCAGTAAAAAACTTTCCGCAAACTGCTCTGCATTTATTTCATCAGATAAAACATCTACAAAAGGAAAGATGTTTTTAGATTCGAGTTGTACTATTTTTAATTTTTCCGCCATTGGTAAATGAATAGAATCATTTAGGGTAGGAGAGAGGAATGCCAAAACTGGGGAAGAAATATTTTCACAAAGGAAAATAGAAGCGTATAAATTTTCTTCATTTATTTTTCTAGAAAATAAATGAGAAGTTCTGAAGAAGTAATAGCAGAGTTTAGAGATAATTTTTCTGTCCCTAGACCCAAATTTCTTGTGTTGCGCAAAATGTTTCTTTAATTGCAAATGAAAAGGCTCATCGCTTTTAGCATTTTGCAATAAAGTAATCGCAACCTTAATATAGTTATGGAAATAATTGATACGCTAGTGGCTTAATTACATTTCTAATAAAGCTTGTACAGGGTCTTTACCAAATAAAAGCAGGGAAGGATTTTCTAAAAGATTTTTTACTGTAACAAGGAATCCAACGCTCTCTCTACCATCAATAATTCTGTGGTCATAACTAAGCGCTACATACATCATTGGTTTGATAACTACTTGGCCGTTTACTGCCATTGGTCGCTCCACAATGTTGTGCATTCCCAAAATGGCGCTTTGAGGAATATTGATAATAGGGGTACTCATCATACTTCCAAATATGCCGCCATTGGTAATTGTAAAGGTACCGCCAGTCATTTCTTCAATGGTAAGTTTGTTATTCTTAGCTTTTGTCGCTAGCTCTACTACCGCCGCTTCTACGCCAGCCATACTAAGACTTTCTGCATTGCGTATAACCGGTACCACAAGTCCTTTAGGTGCACTCACAGCAATACTGATGTCACAGAAGTCGTGGTAAAGAATTTGCTCTCCATCTAGGTAGGCATTTACACTTGGAAATTGTTGTAGTGCATAACAACAAGCTTTAGTAAAGAAACTCATAAACCCAAGGCCTACACCGTGCTTTTCTTTAAACTTGTCTTTATACTGCTTTCTAATTTCCATTATTGGCCCCATATCTACTTCGTTAAAAGTAGTGAGCATTGCTGTGGTATTTTTTGCTTCTACTAGCCTTCTGCTAATCGTTTTGCGAAGGTTACTCATCTTCTCTCCTCTCTCTTCTCTACTAAATAATGCTGTACCAGGCTTCGTACCAGGATGTTCTAGTAAGTTGAGTACATCTTGTTTCAAAATTTTTCCATTGCTACCACTTGCTTGTATTTGGTTAGCATCTACTTTCTTATCTTCTATTATAGCTTTGGCTACGGGTGTTGCTTTTACGTCAGCAGTAGTATGGCTAGTTGCAGGTTGTGCAGCAGCTTCAGCTTTTTTCTCAGCAGTAGGTGCTGGTGCTTCTGTCGCTGCAGGCGCTTCTGCATCGGTATCTATACTACATACGATATCGCCTATTTGCAACGTATCACCTTCTTTGGCAATATGCTTTACAGCTCCTGCTTGCTCTGCGTTTATCTCAAAAGTGGCCTTCTCACTTTCTAGCTCTGCTATTATTTCATCCCTTTGAGCATAAGCACCATCAGCCTTCAACCATTTTACAAGTGTTACTTCACTAATGCTTTCTCCTACTGTAGGGACTTTTATTTCTACCGCCATTTTGATTTTTTGTTTTACAATGTAATGCGACAAATTTCGGGTAAAAAAAGGAGAACATGAAATGAGAAACTATGGGAATTGGTTTAAATGGAGAATAATATTGGTTTTATTCAAAATCTGTGCATCTACAAGAGCTAAATATACTTTTTAATGACTTTATTTGCTGCAAAACTACCCTTGCAACAGGAGTAGTTTTATTTAAATGAAATATATAATGACAGCAGCTCAAATCGCCCCTTATCTTGGATACTTCGGTTCTATACTTTTAATGGTTGGTTTATTAGTAACTACAGACTTAAAATTTAGAATTTGGAATGGTCTTGGCTGCCTTGTATTTATCATATACGCTGTAATTATCGATGCCCCGCCTGTAATACTCACCAATGCCGTCCTTCTAGCTATAAATATCTTTTATTTTTTTAAAATTATAAGACGAAGAGAGAGTTTTGATACTGCAATCGTAGAAGCAGATGATGTGTTACTGAATAAATTTCTTGATTTTTATCAACAACAAATTGCTGACTACTTTCCGGAGTTCAAAAAATCGGATTTAGCAGAAACTAAAAATATTGTGATTTTAAGAGATTTGGTTGTGGCTAATTTTTGTGCTTTGAAATTGAACGATAACGGCGTTGCAACTGTGATTGTAAATTATACAGTACAGAAGTATAGAGATTTTAAAGTGGGGCGATATTTATTTGACACCAATAGTACATTTCTTAAAGATTTGGGCGTTGAGACAGTACAGTACAACGCCGTACACAAGAAAAGTCATACAGAATTTTTAATTAAATCTGGTTTCACATCTCTTGCCAATACTGAATCTGGTATGATTAAAAAATTGTAATCTTTCTTAAAATCAAAATGATAATCTAGTACTAGAAAATAAAATTAGGTAAATAGATAGAATAATATCTATCTTTGTATCTATTATGAGAGAAGAAATTTCTTTAAACCAGAGAATTAAGCCAGATCAGCTACTCAAAGCGGTAAATATGCTTAAGGTTATAGCTCATCCCGTGCGCTTATCTATTGTAGATGCGCTTATCACACATAAGGAGCTTACGCTTCTGCAATTGCAAGAATTATTGAATCTAGAACAACCAATTGCTTCACAACATACAGTACTGATGGTTGATAAAGGTGTTTTGCTTGCAGAGCGGCAGGGGAGGAATAAGTACTTTAAACTTCGATTTCCTAAAATGAAATCAATAATTAATTGTATGGAAAATTGTTGTACAGAATTATAAAATAGCATATGGAAGTAGTCGGTTATATTTTAGCGGTTTTTGTAGGTGTGTCATTAGGACTCATCGGTAGTGGAGGGTCTATACTTACTATACCAATCTTGGTATATGCGATGGGCGTTCAGCCAGAGTTGGCCACCACTTATTCATTATTCATTGTAGGTGTTGTGGCTTTTGTAGGTGCCGTGAGAGGAGCATCAACGAATGTATTTAATTGGAAGATGGGTTTGTTTTTTGGCATTCCTAGCATCATAACTATTTTTCTCACAAGGAAATTCTTGATGCCTACTCTGCCTCAAGTATTTTTTAATATAGGGGATATAATTGTGACCAAAGATTTATTCATAATGGTGCTATTTTCTATTTTAATGTTGGCGGCTTCTTTTTCTATGATAAAAAAGTCAAAGCCTAAAAATGATATTATCCAACAACCTAGTGAAATAAAAATAATTATTGTGGGCGCTTTGGTAGGCATACTTACAGGTATTGTAGGTGTAGGTGGCGGTTTTTTAATCATCCCAAGTTTGTTATTCTTTGGAAAAATTTCTATGAAGGAAGCAGTGGCTACTTCGCTTAGTATTGTTATGATAAATGCTTTGATTGGCTTTGTAAGTAGTAACAATATAGGCTCGCTCGACT
>JBBRHK010000161.1:0-6911 GCA_038222815.1 Chitinophagales bacterium | reverse complement strand
GGAGCTAGCAAAGGCATCGGATTTGCTACAGCACAAACCTTGCTAGATGCAGGAATGAAAGTAGCCATCAGTAGCCGTACAATGAAAGCTGCAGAAGAAGCCGTATCAAAACTAAAGTGCAAAGATGGAATGGCATTACCGATAGAGTCGGACGTAAGTTCAATGGATGCAGAAGTAGCGGCAGTAAATAAAATCGTTAATCATTTTGGCTCACTAGATGTATTAGTTGCGAATGCTGGTGTTGGGCATTTTGCGCCGATAGATGAGCTGACTGCAGAACAATGGAAGCAGACAATAGATACCAATCTTACAGGAGTTTTTAATAGTGTAAAATCTAGTATTGACGCATTAAAAAAATCAGAAGGTTATATTATTACCATTGCTAGTCTTGCAGGTGCAAACTTTTTTGAAAAAGCATCTGCTTATAATGCTAGTAAATTTGGGTTAGTAGGTTTCTCACAAGCTCTTATGCTCGACCTTAGAAAGTATGGCATAAAAGTAAGTACAATTATGCCTGGTTCTGTTGCAACAGAATTTAACGACCACGTACCTTCTGATGCAGATGCTTGGAAAATACAGCCAGAAGATATTGGAGAACTAGTGTACGATTTATTGAAGATGAATCCGAGAACTTTACCTAGTAAGATTGAGGTAAGGCCAGCGAAAACCAGTGCTTAATCCCGTTAGCTATCGGGAGTGGTTAGTGGTGAATGGTAAGTTGTGAGTTATTTTAGGTCTAAAAGTTTTTGTTTTATTATACTTTATTTTCAAAAAAGAGAGTATCGCAAAGACCGCTAAGGAAATGCTTTAGGTGCAAAAACTGATTGCTCCTAACTGAGTGTCCTTTGCTATTATAAACAGCAGACAGTGCTAAGTAAAAAACAAAGTGATTAAACAGTAATAACTCACCTTCGTTTCCTTTGCATTACTTAACAGCATAACCAATGCCCAAAATTGCCCTTACAACAATCATCAATTCTACCATTGACATCTGTTTTGATTTATCTAGAAGTATTGATTTACATAAAATATCTACTGCAAAAACAAACGAAGAAGCAATTGCTGGTAAGACAGCTGGACTAATAGGGCTAAATGAATTTGTGACTTGGGAGGCTACACACTTCGGTATTAAACAACAACTAACATCTAAAATAACTTCTTACGATAGACCATTTTATTTTGTAGATGAACAGCAAAAAGGTGCTTTCAGGTCTTTCCGCCACGAACATATATTTGAAGAAGTAGGAGGTAAAGTAGTGATGAAAGACATCTTTGACTTTCAATCGCCATTTGGGATATTTGGTAGAATTTTCAATAAGCTGGTTCTAACTAATTATTTGAAACAGCTTTTAATTGATAGAAATAAAGTGATTAAGGAATTTGCAGAGGGTGAGCAATGGAAGTTGTTATTGGATAGAAATTAGATGCGCTTTCCAATATTAGTATGGCAAAGAACGCTAGGAAAATCTTAATCTTCGAAATAAGTACTTTTACATCCGTGTTCTCTGTGCCTTTTGAAAGTAAAAAGGATAAATTAATAAGAAGAATAATTGAGATTCAATACTCTAATCTCCGTGTTCTTTGTGTTAGAAAAGATTTAAACACAAAGAACACAAAGGAAGGGTTCAATGGTCAAATTCTTTTGCTCCTTGCTTCGGCTTTCCTGTCTTTTAGAAACACAAAGGACACCAAGGAAAAATCATAACAATTCATTCGTGTCCGCCGCGGCAGACGGTAAACAAAAAGCCATTCAGAAAAAATCTAAATGGCTTCTCAATATAATTAAGACTAAGTATTACAAAGTCCGCTTCACTTCCACTTCCTCGAATGCTTCTACAATATCTCCTACTTTTACGTCGTTGTAATTTTTCACTACAAGTCCACACTCCATATTAGTAGTTACTTCTTTCGCATCATCACGGAAACGTTTAAGACTCGCTAGCTCTCCAGTAAATATTACAATACCGTCTCTTACTAATCTGATTCTATTGTTTCTTGCTAGTTTACCATCAAGGACCATACAACCCGCAACTGTGGCTTTATCAAACTTATACGTTTCTTTAATTTCTACGTTACCAAGTATTTTCTCTTCTACGCCTGGTTCAAGTAAACCTTCCATCGCACTCTTAATCTCTTCAATTGCCTTATAGATTACAGAGTAAAGCTTGATTTCAATAGATTCATTTTCTGCAAGCTTAGCAGCTTGTAAACTTGGTCTTACGTTAAATCCAATAATAATAGCATCCGATGCATTGGCTAAAGTCACATCACTTTCTGTGATAGCACCTACCGCCTTGTGTATTACTTTAATTACAATTTCCTCAGTACTTAATTTCTGTAATGAATCACTCAATGCTTCTACCGATCCATCCACATCACCTTTAATAATTACATTCAATTCCTTAAAGTTACCAAGTGCCAATCTACGTCCTATCTCCTCTAGCGTGATGTGCTTCTTCGCTCTCATACCCTGCTCACGCAAGATTTGACCACGCTTGTAAGCTACTGCTCTTGCATCTGCTTCGTCTTCGTAAACCTTGAATGTTTCGCCTGCTTGTGGTGCACCATTCAAACCTAGAATTAAAATTGGTGTAGATGGCGGAGCAACTTCAATACGCTGATTACGCTCATTGTACATTGCTTTTACCTTACCAAAGAACTGACCAGAAACGATCATATCGCCTTGTCTCAAAGTTCCGTTCTGCACCAGAATTGTGGCTACGTAACCTCTACCTTTATCAAGAGAGGCCTCTATCACCGTACCGCTACCTTGTCTATCAGGGTTAGCTTTGAGCTCAAGAATGTCTGTTTCTAACAATATTTTTTCTAAGAGCAAATCAATATTCGTTCCTTGCTTCGCACTTATTTCTTGACTTTGGAATTTACCACCCCAGCTTTCAACTAGGATATTCATTCCAGATAATTGTTCTTTAATTCTTTCTGGATTAGATCCGTCTCTATCTATTTTATTGATAGCAAAAATCATAGGTACACTCGCCGCTTGTGCGTGAGAGATCGCCTCTTTAGTTTGTGGCATCACCGCATCATCTGCAGCTACTACAATCACAGCAATATCCGTAACCTTCGCACCTCTGGCACGCATTGCCGTAAAGGCCTCGTGACCAGGAGTATCTAAGAAAGTAATAGCACGACCAGTTTTTGTTTTCACTTCATACGCACCTATATGCTGCGTAATTCCGCCGGCCTCACCACCAATAATATTGGTATTTCTTATATAATCTAGCAATGAAGTTTTACCGTGATCTACGTGACCCATTATGGTAACGATAGGAGCTCTAGCTTTGAGCAATGCTGGATCTTCTTCTTCATCATCATCCTCCATTTCTGCAGCATCCTCTACTCCTATAAATTCTACTTCAAAATCAAATTCACTTGCTACAAGTTCAATAACATCAGCCTCTAATCGCTGATTGATACTTACCATTATACCAAGATTCATACACTTGCTTATAATGTCTGCAAAGCTTACTTCCATCAATCCAGCAAGCTCACTTACAGAAATATATTCTGTAACCTGCAACTTGTTGTCTTGTGTTTCATCACCCATTGCATCTGCGGCTTCTTCTCTCTTCGCTTTTCTATACTTAGCTTTCAAGCTTCTTCCACGACCACCTGCGCCGGCAAGTTTCGCCTGGGTTTGCTTCATTTTTTCTTGAATCTCCTTAGCATCTATACCTCTGTCCTCACCCTTCTTTTGCCCACCGCCTCCACCGCCTTTGTATCCACCACCAGCAGCAATATTTGATCCGCCAGTACCTGGTCCGCTAGTTCTTGGACCTCTTGTGTCTTGAGCTACTGCTCTACCCGGAGGCGCAGCACCTGTCTTTTTAGGAATGCGTTTACGTTTTCCTTTATCATCTTTTTTAGGTCTGGTATCACTATCTACAGGTAATTCTATCTTACCCATAATCTTTGGACCTACTAATTTTCTTGCTTGAATGTTTTCAATAACTGGAGCGTCAGGAACTGCAGGAGTTACTGGAGTAACTACTGGAGCTACAGGCGCTACCGGTGCAACTGTAGCAGCAGGGGCTACCTTCTTGGTCTCCTCTACTTTAGCAACAGCTGGCTTTGCTTCTTCTACTTTCTTCGCAGACTTCTTAGGACGAGTGCTGCTATCTATCTTAGATAAGTCAATTGTCTTTATAACTTTTGGCCCGTCGAGTTCTGGTGCTTTTACAGCAGATATTCCTTCCTCAGCAGGAGCAAGAGTTGCTTCTACTTCTTTTGGCTTTTCTTCTACAGGCTTTACTGGCTCTACTTTTTCTTCTACTGGCGCCTCCACAACAGGTGCCGGTGCTTCCACTACTGGCTCTGGCTCTACTACTGCTGCTGCAGGGGTAGGCTGTGGCTCTTCTACTTTCTTTTCGTCAGCTTTCTTTTGGAAAGATAAGTCTACCTCATCTCTACGGCGCTTTTCAGAAGGTACAGCTTTTATAAGCTCTACTTTTTCAGCCTTGGCCTTTGCGGCCATATCTTGCTGAAACTCTGCTTGAGCCACGCTATACATTTCTTCAGTAAGCTTAAAGTCGCCTGTCATAGTTCCAGCGTCAAAACCCTTCTGCACGAAGAGATCCATTAGCGTATCGGAACTTACGTTAAACTCAATTGCGGCTTTTCTAGCCCTTGGTAATATCATTTTTTCTGCCATTCTTTGTTTTTTCGGCGTTCTTATTTAGACGCCTTCAATATCCGTGTTATCAAGCCTTAGCTTTTTACAAAGCTAGTTTCATTATTATTCTTTCTCAAATTCCTCTTGTAAGATTTTTCTCACATCGGCAATCGTTTCTTTTTCTAGATCAGTCCTACGCTCTAGCTCTTCTGCAGATAGATTCAATACTGAGTGTGCGGTATCACATCCTACAGCTTTCAACGCCTTGATTACCCACTCATCTATCTCATCGCTAAATTCTTCTAAGTCAATATCAAAATCTTCTTCCTCACCAGCATTATCTCTAAATACATCTAACTCATAACCCGTAAGCTCAGAAGCTAGTTTAATATTTACTCCTCTTCTACCAATAGCTAGAGAAACTTGATCCGCCTTTAAGTAAATATTAGCTTGCTTGGTTTCTTCATTCAAATCGATAGTAGAAATTTTTGCTGGAGTCAAAGAACGTTGTATCAATAATTGAATATTGGCTGTATAATTAATTACATCAATATTTTCATTTTTCAATTCTCTCACAATACCGTGAATCCTGCTACCTTTCATACCTACACAAGCTCCTACTGGATCTATTCTATCATCATAACTTTCTACCGCCACTTTTGCACGCTCACCTGGGTCACGAACTATCTTCTTTACAACAATCAGACCATCAAAAATCTCTGGAACTTCTATTTCTAAAAGTTTCTCTAGGAATACAGGACTCGTACGACTAAGGATGATAACAGCTTGGTTATTCTTAAGTTCTACCTTACTCACGATTGCTCTTACAGATTCTCCCTTCTTAAAAAAGTCAGCAGGAATTTGTTCAGATTTTGGCAACAACATTTCGTTACCTTCTTCGTCCAATACCAATATTTCCTTTCTCCACACTTGATAAACCTCACCACTTACAATCTCTCCTATTCTATCTTCATATTTCTTTATAAGGATAGATTTTTTAAGGTCATTTATTCTAGCAGCAAGCGTTTGCTTACCAGCAAGAATAGCACGACGACCAAATTCTTTTTGAATATCTACCTCTTCGTACAACTCTTCACCTACTTCATAACTAGGATCAATAAGCTGTGCATTCTTAAGTTCTATTTCAGTAAGGGTGTTATATAAATCATCATTGTCCACAATATCTCTACGTCTAAAGATTTCCAAGTCACCCTTTTGGTCATTTACCACCACATCGAAGTTATCGTCGCTACCGTATTTTTTACGGATGAGTGTTTTAAACACATCCTCCATCACTTTCATTAGCGTAGGACGGTCAATGTTTTCTGCGTCTTTAAATTCCTGGAACGAGTCTATTAAGTTGATACTTGCCATATCTTTATTCGGTTTTGCAAAGTTGTCCCCGCCGATTCATTGGGGTTTTTGTTATTAAAATTTAATTTGAACTTTTGTTTGTTTTATATCTGTAAATGGATATTCTTTCGTCTCCACTACTAGCTTTTTTCCTTTACCGGTCGAAGAAGTAATTGTAATATTTTCCTCTGTTACCGCATCAAGGTTACCCTCAACTTCCGTTTCATCATTCAATATTACTTCTACTGCCCTGCCAATATTTTTTACATACTGCCTATGTAATTTCAGCGGCGCATCCAATCCTGGCGAACTCACTTCAATAGAGAAGTCACCTTCAGGGAACAGCTCCATTTCCTCAATCTGCTTGTACAAGCGCCTATTGATTTTGATACATTTTTCTATACCAAGACCGCTATCCGCATCAAGAAAAATCTTGATATTGTTTACCGGTTTTACTTTAAACTCTACCAGAAACACGTCATCCTTAAGCACTTGCTCCAGAATTACCTGCACTGTATCTATCGGGTCATATTTCGCCATATCTTAAAATAGCAGAAGGGAACAATTTCTGTTCCCTTCTTTTTCTGCGTTTTCGAGTGCAAATATACGATTATTTAGAATATAAAAGACAATTGTGTTTGAAGGGGAATTTGAGTAGAAATTTTAAGTTAAGTCTTAATATAAATATTGATTTCTTAAGTTATTTCACGTCAATTTGGTTTGATTTAAGTTGATTCAATTTGGGCGTGTCCGCCGAAGAGGCGGATCAGGCTATTCGCTGTATCTTTTTTTGCCGCAGGCGCAACACAAAAAAGGATGCCGCTTCTATCCCTCACGTTTCTCCGCAACTGGCAGGAAAGTGAGCAAATAGCTTTATTCAGACAGTGTAACTCTGTATTATACTCTACCACATCTTGTTTTCTTT
>JBBRHK010000160.1:0-6966 GCA_038222815.1 Chitinophagales bacterium | reverse complement strand
CTCATAGAAAAATCACACTCCTTATACTTAGGCATTAGCCAATTCTCTGGCGTATAATAAATTCTGATGCAGTCATAGTTTTTAAAGTCTTGTCCTTCCCAACTGTAAATGATAATATCTGGATTTTCCTTTGTAATGATAACATCATAGTCTTGCCTAAGGATATTGGTGAAATAATTATCCTCCATATCCCATACATCCCAAAAGTCGGGGTAGTAAAGTTTTAGAGGAGGTTTCAAAAAAACGAAAAAGATTTTTTCATTGCGCTTAAATAGATTTATTAGAAAGTAGTAATCGACTAGAATCTCGGTGTTGAATCAAGCATACTAAAGTCGATGTACAATTGATGAGCTGTAGCGTGAAACTATCCTTTAGTACCGCAGCAAGAATATGGTATAACTCTACATCGTCATACAAGATATCCTCAATTACTAGATAGCCATCCTTAGATAGAATACTGAGTGCAAATTCTATCGTATTAAAATTAGCTTCTGCATTATGTAAACCATCGTCGATAATTAAATCAAACTTAATATCCTTCAACGTAGAAGACACCTCATTTAAGATTTTAGTGTTCGTTTGATCAATGAAAAACGTTTTTATTCGATCATCTTGAAAAAGAATTTCTTTATCAATATCAGCACCATAAATATTCGAAAAAGGCAAAAAATCTCTAAATGCATAGAGTGATGCCCCAGGCTTGCCTAGCCTACCCATATTTGCCTTTATCTGTATATTATTGGTACCCAAGCCAATTTCTAAAAAATTGAGCGTCTCTTTTTGTTTTCCTTTCAAAAGATGAAAGTAAAGGTGGTTGTACATATGGCGAGAAGCCTTGTCAGACCCATAAAAAGTAAACAACTCTGCTAGCTTGATAAACTCCTCCGAACCAAGATCTTCTTTGCTGATAGCAGCTATTTCCAAAACCGATCTATTTGCATCAGTGTATTTTCCCGATATCCTACTTAAGGCATCTACGGCTTTACCGAGGATAGCAAACCTTCCTGCTACAGAAACATTTTTAAAGTTTACATCAGAGTAAGTGTCTATATAACTTCGTATAGATTTACTATTTTGAAAAAGCCTTACCTCGGCCGAAATCTTTCTCTTAGCTTTCCTAGAAAGAAAAGCAACATGACTTAAAATATTTTTCATAATTCTATTTTTTAGTTTTTAATTAAGCTCTTCCATTTTCTTTTTAATAGAAGAACTGCTCGACCCGGTGTTGGATGAATCCAGAAACTATCATCCATAACCCTATCTCTTTTTGCCCAAATCGGAAAGTCAATCATTTCCGTTTCCCAGTTTGCACTGCCTTGTACTTCGTTCGCAGAAATTAATGATATCTCTACCTTCTTCGCTAGTATTGAAAAAGCACTTTGGTCACTTCTATGTTCCTGATAATTCGAATAATTGTTGGCGATGCAAGTAGTTCTATCTAACAGACTTGGGCTATAGGTACAAACCTTACCCCACTCATCAATGAACATTATAGATGATGCCCTCTTCTCAATAAAAAAGGTAGTAGCCTGAATCTGATTAGAATTGACAATATTCTTTTGGTCTCTACAGTTAAGAAAATCAAAAAGGTCGCCCTTAGTCCACATTGACTCAGGCATATCATTTACGAATTGCGTTGCTAGAATACCAGATACAGAAGAACGGACAATTTCCAAATACTCTAAAAACCTTTTAGTCGCCTTTGGATTTATATGACAGCCCACATCAGCATACATCAAAATATCTCCATCGCTCATAATATCTAATACTTGTTGCACTACTTTTGGTTTCCAAGCGCATAGATAAAATGTATCTGCTGTTAGTATTTCTGCATATCTATTTTTAAATCCTACTTCGATATCATCTTCTGTCCAAGTAAGGATTTCATCAAAGTATTTTGAAGAAATTGCTTGTTGCTTTATCCTCCTTAAAGATTTATGAAAACGTTTATCAGCAAATGAAAGAAAGAATATTTTTGGACGTTTATTTTCCACTTGCCTTTATTTTATACAACCCAATTGAGATTACGGAATTGTACCAAGCCCAAAAAACAGAAAGAAAGAAGCCGTTTAAACCATCCTTGTAACCTTTCATTTTAAAAAAAGAAATATTAAATTCTTTAAATGGAGTCTGAACTACTTCAAGAAGATTTTTTCTGGCTCCTAAAGCAAATCTATCTTTTGCTTCATTCTTCAAATAGCGCCTATGCTTAGCCATAAAAACTTTATAAGAATTCATCCAATAATGATGAAGACAATTATCATTGTTGTAAGGAATAGATAAGGCCGTGAAGCCTTCAGCTAGCGCTCTTCCAAAATGTACAATGGGTTTAAAATGGAACCGTTTTCTATTTACTAAAAGTACTTTTTCATTTTTGCCGCCCCAGATAGTCCCATTGAGCCTACGCTTTTTAAAATAAAAAAGCCAAGGGACATATACAGCGCCAAGCAACTCATTATGTTGAAACTCCTCAAATCTTTGCTCAATATCTGCTTTCAAATTAATATCAATTCGCTCATCAGGATCTATAAAAATTACCCAATCATTTTTAAGCTTATGTACCATCTCTGCTTGTATAAACTCGCAAGATGGAACTTTTTCTCTGTGAAAGATTGTTGCAGAATATTTTTCAGCAATTGCGATTGAATCATCAGTAGAGCCTAAATCTGTGTAGAAAATTTCATCACAGAAACTTACGGAAGAAAGACAAGCATCTAGGAAATGAGCTTCGTTGTACCCGACAACCATTGCGGAAATAGAAAGCTTTGTCAAATCTTTTTATATAAAGCGATAAATTGATCTGCTAATTTTGGAATCACCTTACTCAGCTTGTACCTGAAATTGTCTGGATGAACCAATGAGACATATTCTTTAGTACTTAATTCAAAACTTTGAGCTGTCATAAAGCTAGATAAACCTTGCAGGGTAAAATGCCAATAATGATGTTGTGGTACCCAAGCGTACCAATTTTCTTTTTGCAACTTTGGTATCAATCCGAGATAGTTTGTTTGAGCAAATAACATATACCCTCCTGGATTCAATATCGCTTTTACTGCTTCTATAAAATCTATTGGATTTTCAATGTGCTCAAATACGTGGGTTAAAATTACAACGTCCATTTTGCAATCAAAAGAAGTTTTTGGAAAATATCCTTGAATTACATTTAACCCTTTATTTACAGCTCTCTTGGTCGCAGTATGACTAGGTTCAATGCCGAAACAGTTAAAATCTGATTTTTGTAATTCATTTATAAGAAGGCCATCACCACAACCAATTTCCAGAACATTACTTCCTGCTGGAACATTATTTTTTACCATTTCAACTTCTGTCCTAATTGATTTTTGCCAATCTTTTGGAAGTGATTCTATTGTGACTAAATCTTCTACCGCTGTGTGGGCGTGAAAATCCATTTCTTCATAGTCTGGTAGTTCTGGGGCAGGATGTGTCTTTGCAATTTTACATTGGTTACAAACTAAAATACCCAGATTTTCTGTTGCAATGAGAGTGCGAAATGAAGTGTTTCCGCAAAACAGACAATTAGTATCTTTCTTCTTCTCCATTATTTTATACCTTTCTAATTTCTCTCGCGGGATTGCCTGCGACAATTGTATTTTCTGATACATTTCTTGTTACAACAGAGCAAGCGCCAATAATAGCATTATCGCCAATCACAACACCCTTGAGAATAGTACAATTTGAAGCTACCCAAACATTCTCACCGATAATTACTGGCTGTGACACTGCATTTACAATAGAATTATTCTCTCTTCTAATAATTGCGTCTATTGGGTGAAAATCTGTGTCATAAACATTAGAATTAGCGCCTAGCCCGCTATAGTCGCCAATTTCAATTTTAGTTGCAGCACAAACTGAAGATCCTGATATACCTACTTTGCCAATTCTTATTATAGCTTTTTCTGTAAGAGTTGCTAATATGACTGGATGGTTAATACCAGCAACATTATGCTTACTCTTTGACACCAATGTGACTCCTTTACCCAATATAATTGAAGACCCTTTTACTTTAGAAATTATAGGTAGACCCAGTAAAACCACATACCCAAACTTTGTGTCTACACCCTTTGATTTTAGATACCAATAATCAAAGTACATTTTCGGATAAGTCCTTAATTTCTTAAAGAATTTTCTTGAGTGAAATGAAATGATGTGTACAATGTTCATTAAATAATTTTCATAGTTTTCCAATCAAGAAATGGGAATACAGCACCAGGATGATTGCCATCATTTAGAATACCGTGATATTCAGAAAATAATGTATCTATTAGAACCGAAAACTTTAAAACAGGTTCTGTAGTCTCTATCAATCCCTTTACACAGTGAATGGAAAATTGCGGAATAAGACTGTAAGTTCCTTCATTTAAAAAGTGAGCGGGAATGGTGCAAACACATTCAAATGTACCGATACCGAATTTTGTCTCTGGATCAATTTGATCAATCTGTTGCGTTCTAAAAGCAGTTTCATTATTTTTCACTAAATCAAAGCCAAATTTTAAGTGTTCGTAATTCCCTTTAGAAACAAATTTTATTTTTACATAAACAGCTTCGGAATTCAAAAAATCAGTCGTCAATTCATTAGCGCTATTAGCTATACTTATCTCTTCAATGAAAATTTCTGAATTGCTAACTTTAGTATTTCTCCAAATAGCTTCTTTGTTTGAACTATTTTGGTTCTCATAATTATTAATTGCTGCAATAATACCTCCTTCAAAGTCAATCATTCCATTATTCAGGGTAATTCCTTTTGTACAAAGTGACCTAAGGCTGGCCATATTATGGCTCACGAACAAAACAGTTCTTCCACCTTTCTCACTCACATCTTTCATCTTTCCCAAAGCCTTTTTTTGAAACTCAATATCTCCAACAGCAAGCACCTCATCCACAATTAAAATCTCGGGCTCTAAGTGCACCGCTACACCAAAGGCTAGGCGCACATACATACCGCTACTATAACGCTTTACGGGTGTATCTATATAACGCTCTACGCCAGCAAAATCAACTATCTCATCAAACTTGCTTTTTATTTCTCGCTTGGTCATTCCTAGGATGGCACCATTCAAAAAAATATTGTCTCTTCCGCTAAGCTCTGGATGAAAACCTGTTCCTACTTCTAGCAGACTAGCAATGCGTCCTTTTATTTTTATATTTCCTGTGGTAGGCATCGTAGTGCGACTAAGAATTTTTAGCAAGGTACTTTTACCTGCGCCATTTCTTCCTATGATACCTAATACTTCGCCTTGCTGCACTTCAAAGTTGATATCTTTTAATGCCCACACATAATCGCTGCTAGCTTTTACAGTTCTGTCATTAGTCTCGCCTATTTTTAAATAAGGATCTTCCTTACCACGGAGCTTATGCCAACTACGGTTAAGATCGTGTGCAAGCGAGCCTGTGCCTACATCGCCTAGGCGATATTGCTTGCTGATGTTTTCTACTTTTATTACTGTACTCAACTGAAAATATTATTATTTAAATCCTCTAACTTGTTCCATCTGCTTTTAAATTCTACAGAACAATACGTTACCCATATCGTAATGTTCTGGTATAGCTTCTACCACTACTTTAAAACCTTCACCGATTAAATAATCCTTGAATCCCTGATATGTTTGTACGCCTTCGTAAGTTTCGATTGTACTGACTTCTGTATGTATTAATTTAACCGTCTTTAAAATTGTTGATGAAGCTCTGAGTGTCATCTCTTCTGCACCTTGCATATCTAGCCAAAGCATATCTACCTTCTCTATTCCATTTTCTACAGCCCAAGTATCTAGTTTCTGAACTCTTACTTTTTCTGTTGTGTTGAAATGAACATCCGGATACGTTGTTAGGTGGTCTTTAGGTACAAGTAATGAACTTGAGCCATCGGACCCACCACTACTAATATGAAAATCCGCTGTACCATCTGCAGTTCCTAGTGCTACATTAAAACAAGTAATGTTTGGAAATAATCTTGTATTCTCTTTTAATTGTGAAAAAATATCTTTTGCTGCCTCAAAAGCATAAATCTTACTTCCTTTAATTTTAGCCAACTTAACGGTGTCAGCTCCTATATGAGCTCCACAATCAATGATAACAGGATTATCGGGCAATAGAGACTTATACTTCCGCAAAGGAATATTCATACTAGGCTTGAAGCTATTTATGAAGGATTTGCTTCTCGCTTTTAAGGACTTAACGATTCTTAAAAAAATATTCATCTCCTATTTTAGTTTGGAATTATTTGAATAATATCTGAATCCACAATTACCTTATACAATGGTTTGACCTGTTTTACGATCTGTCTAACGGCTTCAAGGGTTGGATAATCATACCTACCTGTAAATTCTCTTGCATCATCGATTAATAATAAGTGCTTTAGATTGCTAGCCAGTATAATTTCTAGTTCTTTTTCGATAGGAGTATTCTTATTCCCTTTTGCGGTAACTATGTATTGATCCCCTACAAAAAATTCTGAGGAATAATGACCATCGAGCCAAAAAACAGCCGGGCTATCTAGTTGTTGTACAATTTCTTTTAAAAGAATGGCACTATCTCCTTCTAAGATTTCTACGTGGCTGTCTTGTAAGAATCTTTCTCTTGCTTTGGCTGCAAGGTCGGGCTGCAATTCTATTGATATTAGCTTCTTAAAATGAGGCTTAAAAAATTCTACCGTATCACCAACAAAAGTACCCGTTTCTATAAATGTGTTGTAGTTTCCTGCAGCACTTCTTTCTAAAATTAAATTTCGCTTTACAGGATAAGGTACGGCTGGGATTTCTTTTTCAAAGAATTTCCTCCAACGAAAGCCTATAGCATTATAAATTCTATTGATCATATTCATCTTTTAAGGTAATACTTCTAATACCAATTTTCAGCAACTGCGAATTTTAATCTATTTTCTTCGCCACACACACCGTATCTACCGCAACATGCACAGGATTCATCCATCTCCTTACAATAGGAATATGG
>JBBRHK010000159.1:0-6984 GCA_038222815.1 Chitinophagales bacterium | reverse complement strand
TCCTTCTCTCCTATATAATGATAGCTGCGTAGCAACCCATTTGCAAGAAACCATAAGTGTTTACATACCTCACCTTCTTTTAAAAGTAATTCTCCTTTTGAAAACTTTACTAGGCGAAATTGTTTTGTCAAGGCAGCCTTTATAGCCTCAGAAATGGGACTAATTTCATCTAGATAGGTCAGAAGGACGGGTATGTAATCTTCTATTGTTTTCATAAATGGAAGTTACTTCGTTTTAGGAAAATTCCATTGTCAATCTTATGACTTGTGATACAGTTGCTTTAATAATAAAGAAGACAAAGACGCATGTAAGTTAAGGGAGTCCAAATGAAGCGCATAAAGGAAATTTCGATTGTTTAATTTATTGACATTTGTCAAGAGATTTTGAAAAGCACCGTAATAACTTTACCGTACAAAAACTAGTTGATAATAATTGCCGATAGAAATTACAGAAAAATGAATATAAAATTATGAAAAGTGATTTGAGGCTTAATGTACTAGCACCATTAGCAGTAATAGCGATTTGAAAAATAAGATGAACCAGTAGCTGAAACAGATAAGCTGGAACCGACTTTTCAAATTGGAGCCAATACGTTTTCTTGATTAGTAAATGCAAAATGTTGATGTTTCGCAATTTAAAGATTGTCCTATATTTTGTGATGATGTATTCAAAATATTTTATGACGGGATCTACCGTAATTTATTTATAAAAGCTTTTAGAAAAGATAATCAGAACACATTGGGAAAGTCAATTTAAACAAGACTTCTTAACAATGAAAAAGTACAATATGAAAAAATATAGAACCATTTTCCTAGTAACATTAATAATAATATACCTCTTTGGAAGCTGTAGAAAAGAGGACCAGCTCACAGTGGTACTTGGTAAAGTCGTCAATAAGATTACAGGGGAGGGGGTAGGAGAAATACCAATAAAAATAATTGAATGCGACGAAGTTGGCAAATGTCTAACGACAATTAAAACTGAAAAGACGGATATAAATGGCAATTACAAAATTTCATTTTTGCCCAACAAAAGGCGATCTTACAGTGTAGCAGTTGGACAAAATAACATCCTTGGGAGTACTCCGTATCCTTACTATCCTAAAATACAGAAGAATATAGAAAATGTTTTAAACTTCGAGCAGCTTCCGCTTAAAAGTTTGCTGCTTCACATAACTGTAAAGAGACATAACAAAAATTTTCTTCAGGTTGGCTTATTTGGCAATGATACATTTAACTATTATGCCAACGATTTATATGTTGGAAATAATCCATCGTTAGATTTCGATTCCTCATATCTTATTACTGTAGAAGCTGGAAGGGAATATAAAGCTTCTGTAATTCTGTCGAATAAAACAGCGCCCTATACTTATATCGACCCAGAATTTTTTTCTCAAAGAGTGATTGTTAATAATATAGATACTACGAGAGCCTTTTTTCTAGTTCAGTAGCCGTTCATCGATATGTTAGCGTAGCGCAGCATTTTTTGTCCCAGCGGGGTTTTCACCACGAAATGTTTCAAACAAAACAACCACTCCTGCGAAACCCCGATGTAGGAGAGGTAATTGAGCATAAAATCTGTAAATGTTTTAATTTTAAATATGTCTGTAAAATTTAAACACGATAACAGCTATTCAACTTACTACTGTACATTTACTTGCTTCGATTGGCTGCCTTTAATAGATGTCACAAATAGCTACGACATCGTTTACAATTGGTTTAACCACTTAAAATCAAAAGAAGTACTTGTTGTTGCGTATGTGATAATGCCCAACCATCTTCACTGCATATTACACTTCCCATCACAAGATTTTAATCTTAATAAGCTTATTGGGAACGGAAAACGTTTTATGGCTTATGAAATTATAAAGAGGCTTCATATCAAAGGCGAAATGGAATTGATTCTATCGTTGTCAAACGCTGTGACATTACGAGAACGGAAAAAGGGGCAACTTCATAAGGTTTTTAAGAGCTCTTTTGATGCAAAGCCAATATTTTCTGATAAATTCTTGGTGCAAAAAATAAATTACATTCATCATAATCCGGTTCGTGGCAAATGGAATTTGACAAAGGACTCAGTTTCTTATGAATTCAGCAGTGCTAGTTTTTATGAACTTGGAATTAGCCAGCATTTTTTTCCTACACATCATAAAGATTTGTAGAGGGGCTTTTCAAAAATTCAACAAGTTTTATTCATCGGGGTTTCACGAAAACAGATTTTAGTTGGCAAAGTATGCTAGTGAAAACCCCGCTGTGACGAAAGGGGCTTTTCAAAAATTCAACAAGTTTTATTCATCGGGGTTTCACGAAAACAGATTTTTAGTTGGCAAAGTATGCTAGTGAAAACCCCGCTGTGACGTAAATTGCGGATGCAAAAAGCTAGATAGCCCTTGATTTAGCGGCATTTTAAGTGAATTTTACGGTTATACACAGCTAATTCACATCAATCCACAACCTATACAGTATCATTCTCTCAACTAGCTAGTAACCAGCATATTATAATGTGGACAAAAAACTTTGTCCAAAAAAGTGGGTGGAAGTGGTAAAAAGTGTTATTTTGTGTGAATAATACTTACTTAACCCATTACTTTCCCGCTCATGGCAGGCTTCTTAGGTGAATACGAATCAACGATCGATGCGAAGGGGAGATTTCTCTTACCGGCTGGCTTTAAAAAGCAGTTACCGGAAGCTGATGTCCAATCCTTTGTAATTAATCGTGGATTTGAAGCCTGCCTAACCCTTTATCCTTATCCAAATTGGGAACCCATTTTTAATTCTATTAATGAGCTCAATGACTTCGATCCAAAAGTAAGAGAATTCCGCCGGATTTTTCTGAACGGCGCTACTCAAGTAGAATTGGATAGCGCCGGCAGAATTCTGCTGCCAAAAAATCTTTTGCAGCACGCTTCTTTAGAAAAAGACATCGTGCTGGTCTCTGCCCTCAACAAAATTGAAATTTGGGATAAAGTAAAGTATCAACAGTTCTTTGATAGTTTTTCACCAGAAACATTTAGCGCTTTAGCTAATGAGGTAATGAACAAGAAGCCAGAAGTAAAGTGATTTTAATCTAAGTGAAAAATGCAAAACGAAACAGCAAGTAACAATGAAGCAGAAGAATATCATATTCCTGTGTTACTGCAAGAATGTATCGATGCATTAAATATTCAGCCTAGTGGTACTTATGTGGATTGTACGTTTGGTGGCGGTGGTCACAGTGCAGCAATACTAAAACAACTTTCACCTGAAGGAAGGTTATTTGTTTTTGATCAAGATGAAGATGCTAAAGCCAATGCGCCAGCTGACGAACGGCTAAAGTTTATCCCTCATAATTTTAGAAATATACACAAGTTCTTGAGATTATATAGTGCTTTGCCAGTAGATGGAATCTTAGCTGATTTAGGAATTTCTTCTCATCAAATAGATGTACCAGAAAGAGGATTCTCTACTCGTTATGATGCTCCATTAGATATGAGGATGGATCAATCTCAAAAACTCACTGCTGCTGCTGTACTCAATACCTATTCTGAATTGCAATTACATAAAATTTTTGAAAGATATGGTAGTGTTACCAATGCAAAGTCACTAGCAGCATATATCGTAGAAACTAGAAGGGGTAATCCTTTCACTGGTATCAATGCATTTAAGAAGAGTATTTATAATTATGTAAAGGGTAATCCTAATAAGTATTTAGCTCAAGTGTTTCAAGCATTAAGAATGGAGGTGAATGAAGAGGAAGAGTCGTTAAAGGAATTGTTATTGCAATCAAAGGATTGCTTAGCTACAGATGGTCGCTTAGCAATCATCACTTTTCATTCTGTAGAAGATAGATTGGTAAAAAATTATATGAAGACTGGTATCACTGGGGAGGTTGAAAATGAAGAAGAAGATTTGTTTGGACGAAAGCCTGTTGCGCCTTTGAGAATGCTGCACAAGAAACCTATTGTAGCTACAGAAGCAGAGCAAAAAATAAATCCAAGAAGTAGAAGTGCCAAACTTAGAGTGGCAGAAAAAAAATAAAAGAATCAGCATGCAGCAGGAAGAACAGAAAAAAACCTCGACTTACAACTTCAATAAAATGATGAGTAAGTTTAATTACCAATGGGTAACTAAAAATATTCCGTTCTTTTTATTCTTGGCTTTTATTGCCATCATTTATATCTATAATGGTCATCACTCAGATAAGCTAGTAAGAGAAATTGCAAAAACGGAAAAAAATATTAAAGAATTAGAATACGAATACAAGTCAGTAAAAAGTGAAGTGATATTTAGAAGTAAAGCTAGCGAGCTGGTAAATATCGTAGAGCCACTGGGATTGAAAGAAACAAAAAAGCCGCCCGTTATATTATACGTGGATGAAGATTTAAAAGATTAATGGAAGTAAAAAAAGACATATTATTTAGAGTTTACTTGTGCTTTATAGGCATAGTAGTACTTGGTATGTTTGTGCTAGGAAGGGCATTTTATATCCAAAGGGTAGAAGGTAAATTTTGGCTAGGAATGAGTGACAGCCTGCATTTGCGGAATAGGCCTATTGAGCCTAATCGTGGTACAATCTACAGCGAAGACGGAAATATTTTGAGTACATCTGTTCCTATTTTCGATGTGTATATTGATTTTGGTGCAGATGGATTGAGAGACAAAGAAGGCAAGCGTTTTAAAGAAAATATTGATTCTCTATCTCTTTCATTGGCTAATCTTTTTGCTGATAAATCTGCTCAAGAATATAAGCAACAATTACAACTAGCTTACAAGAATAAGCAACGCTACTATGCTCTTAAGAAGAAAATAAACTTTACAGAGTATCAGTCTTTGAGAGATTTTCCTCTAGTAAGAATAGGAAGAAATAAAAGCGGTTTTATTTTCGAAGACAAGGACAAGAGAATTAATCCATACATTTTATTGGCAAATAGAACGATTGGTATTTCTAGGCCTGATGCAAAGCAGAACGTCGGTTTAGAACTTACTTACGATAGTTTATTAGCAGGTACGCCTGGACAAAAACTAATGCGATATGCAGCTGGTACTTATATGCCAGTGGAGGGCAGTGAAGTGGATCCAATAAACGGAAAGGATATTGTGACTACGCTAGATACTTATATGCAAGATATAGCGCAAGGTGAACTGATGGAAATGCTAGTAGAGAATAATTCTTTACACGGCTCTGTAATATTGATGGAGACTGCAACAGGAAAGATTAAGGCCATTGCAAATCTAGGAAGGCAAGAGGATGGTACTTATGCAGAAGACTTGAATTACGGAATTGGAAAAGCCACTGAGCCAGGTTCTGTTTTTAAATTAGCGAGCTTGCTTAGCCTACTAGATGATGGCTATGCAACGAACGAATCAATTGTAGATTGCCAAGGCGGTACTGCAAGTTTTTATGGAATCAAGATTAAAGATTCGCACAAAGGAGCTGGTAAAATTAGTTTGCTGAAAGCCTTCTATACAAGTAGTAACGTGGCTTTTGCTTCATTAGTAAATAAATATTACAAAGACAATCCGAAACAATTCACTGATAATTTACACAAATACCGGTTAGACCAAATGACGGGTATCGATATCGTAGCAGCATCTGGCAAGCCATTTATTAAGACAAAAGAAAAAAATAGAAGTTGGAGTAAAACCACTTTACCATTTATGGCGCACGGTTATGAAGAAACGGTAACCCCACTCCATTTGCTGATGCTATATAATGCAGTTGCTAATGATGGAAAGATGATGAAGCCGTATTTAGTCAACGCAGTGCAAGATTATGGAGTGAATGTAAAAACAATAGAGCCAACAGTTCTAGTAGAAAGAATAGCATCAGAAGAAACAATAAGACAAGCTAGAACAGCCCTTGATGCTGTGGTAGATAGCGTAGGAGGCACCGGGCATAAAGTTCTTTGGGATCCTACTTATCGCATCGCTGGCAAAACAGGTACTGCCGTTTCTGCAATTGGTAATCAAGGATACAATAAGAACAATAAAATATATCAAGCTTCTTTTATCGGATACTTTCCTGCAAGTGCACCTAAGTATTCTATGGCCGTGGTGATTCAAAATAGTCGCCAATCAAAATTGTATTACGGAGCGGATGTGTCTGGCAGAGTTTTCAAAAATATTAGCGATAAGATATATGGGCACTTTGTAAATAATACAAGTTTCTTGGCGAAAGCTTCGACAGATACTGCTGCATATAATTTATCTGGTACACAATCAGACCTTAATGCTATTGCTTCTTTTTTAAATATTAATAATCCGACTATAAATCAATCTGCATTCTGGAATACGATGCGATTGGTAAATAAAGCAGCAACTACATCTGCCATTGCTAATGCTGAGGCCGATAAGAAACTTATACCAAGTGTAATTGGATTGGGATTAAAAGATGCATTGTATATGCTAGAAAGTAAAGGATTGAAAGTAGCATTTGCTGGTAGGGGAAAAGTGATGAGTCAAAATATAAATGCCGGTAGTTCATTTAGAAGAGGAGATAAAATAGAGTTGTTATTAAATTAAATCAATCATTAAAAAGGTAAATGACCTTAGGAGATATTTTATATAAAATAAATGTTGTGGCTGTGCAGGGAAGCACCGCAATTGCAATCGATGCTTTGTCGATTGACTCTCGTGTGTCTATGCCTAATGCTTGTTTTATTGCGATAAAAGGAACGGTTAGTGACGGAAATGATTTCATATATCAAGCCATAGAAAGTGGTGCACTAGCTATTATAACAGACTTGGAGGTTAATGATTTACCAAAAAATGTGGTAGCGGTGCAAGTAAAGGATGCCGCAGAAGCTGCTGGAATAATGGCGCATAATTTTTATGGCACTCCATCAGAAAAAATGAAACTAGTAGGCGTTACTGGTACTAATGGTAAAACAACAGTGGCCACTTTGCTCTTTGACTTATTTACGAAGTTGGGATATAAATGTGGGCTGATAGGAACAGTAGAAAACAAAATTGCTGAAACTGTCATTCCATCTACTCATACTACACC
>JBBRHK010000158.1:0-6990 GCA_038222815.1 Chitinophagales bacterium | reverse complement strand
TAGAAATATTTTGGGGCGTAATAACTACTGCAGGTGTAGGTGTTTTCTCTTTGCCGCATCCAAAAATAAAAACTATACTCGCAAAAAACAGGTGCTTATAATTCATAAAGTTGTGATTTTATTTTGTGATTATTTTCCTCTTTATGTATTGGCTCCATCAACTTTATATGCTAATGTTAGAAGCGCTTTAGTACAAGTAGATTTTTTACATAGTAATATTTTTATAAAGCAGATAATGGATAAAAAGCTAGTCACACCAGTGGCTCTATAGTCTTAACAACAAGAAACTATATCGAAAGAAGAAAAAAACACAGATGCCATTACGAAGAAGGCACCTGTGTTGCATTATCAAAAAAATTATTTTCCTGCCTGTCCTAGCTTGTAAAGTGCAGAAATAAACGCATCACCTAGAGCCCTATTGTAGATTCTCATTTCATCTACTTGTCCAGTCATTGTAGCATAAGCAACGTCAGTATTTACTGGCATTCCTGCAGCATTATAGTTCGATCCTATAAATACTTCACTAGGCTCCCAAGATTTGAAAGAGCTGTTTCCTGTACCACGGTTAGGGAAGTTGCCTACTTTAACTCCATTTAACCAATTATTAAATACACCCGTATTAAAATCATAAGTAAGTACAATATGATTCCACTGTGTAAGATCCGCATTATCTAAAACATTATTCAAATTGTCTTGAGTTCCATTTCCAACTGTGGCGAATACAGGAGCAATTCTAAGTTTAGAAGTATTGGATGCTGGATATTCATTTGTTCTAAGGATAAAATTGATATTGCCGTTGAAAATCCCTGGTCTTGCCATTTGAAATACCATTGTTCTTTTGCTCCCATTATTAAGCACCTTTACCCACGTGCTCATAGACCAACTCTTTAATGAATCAGTTTTAAAAGCATTAAACTGTCTCGCAAAATAAAGGTAGCCAGCATTAAGACTTAGTGCAGCACCTCTTATACCAGTTGCAGCAAAGCTAGCATTGATAGCAGTTGTTGGCGCCGACGCCGTTTTTAACTCATTATTGGTATTATCAAATGACCAATAGGCCACTAGATTTTCTGGAAATACATCATCTGAGGTTTTAAAGCCATCGATAGTACCAGCATAGTCGTTAGGATTTACTGCTGGTAGATTGTTTGGGTTGCCATCTTTCTTGCAAGAAAAGAGTGCTGTACTCATAGCTAATGCTGCTACAAAATACATTTTTAATTTATTTATTTTAGACATCATTATAGTAGTTTTAAAGTATGAATTTAGTAACCAGGATTTTGAGTTAATACTCCAGCGCTAAGATCTAACTGCTGCTGTGGTATTGGTAATAAGTTATCTCTAGATGGGTTGAAATTTGTTTTACCTGCAGCCTGCATTACAGGGCCAGAGATACCCCAACGAACTAAATCAAAAAATCTATCGTGCTCCATACCCAACTCCACTCTTCTCTCTTGGCGAATAGCATCCCTAAGTACCGCTTGATCTAATGAGGTGATATCAGGTAGAGTGCCAGATGGGGCGCCTATTCTTGCTCTAGCTCTTACTTCGTTTAAAGCATCCCTAGCGGCTGTAGCATTGGCTACACCACCAACTTCATTAGCTGCCTCTGCCATCATTAATTTCACATCTGCATATCTTAGAATTCTCACATTCATCCACCAGCCAGATTGGCTACCTACTGATGCTCTTCTAGAAGCTTCTGTATATACTTTTTGGTTGTATCTTGGGTTAGGTAAACCATTTGGCGTTAATTCACCATAAATAGTGAAGCCGGGTACTGTAGGAGTACTTGTAAATAAGATTGTTCTTGCTCTACGTGGATCATTAGGCTCATAAGCAGCTGCCAGTTGAGCGCTTGGTGTGTTAAAACCCCAGCCAAGATTCCAAATACCAGAACCTCGTACACTTTGTACTTGGGTGTATTGTATGCCATTATTGGTAGGCACACTTGCATCTGCTGTAGCTTGAATTTCAAAAACTGATTCTTTACTGTTTTCTCCTGCTTCCTCAAAAATTCTAGTGTAGTTTGTAGTCAAATCGTACTGACCAGAGTTTATTACAGTATTAGCTGCACCCATAGCTAGTCCCCACTTGCTTTGTGTAATATATACTTTGGCTAGCAAACCACTAGCAGCACCTTTCGTGGCACGGCCCACAAACTTTGGGTCCCAGCTTAATGGCAAATTAGCAGCTGCAAATTGTAAATCTCCTTCGATAAATGTGTAAAGTTGCGCAGGGCTACTTTGAGGCCTGTTATTTTGAGCAGCGGGGTCTGTAACTAAAGAATCAAATAATGGCACCCTACCAAACATACGCACCATATTAAAATAGGCATATCCTCTTATGAATCTAGCTTCTGCCTCAGTTTGTATTTTTATCTCCGCTGTGGCAGTAATTTGGGTGTTATTTTTTATTTGGAATAAAGTGTTGTTGCATTTTTGTATCAGTGCAAAATGCCCAGTCCATAGCCCGTTTGCTAAGCCACTATTAATGATTACTGGAAAGTTATCAAAACCATTATAGTCAGCTCCACCATCTGCCGCTGTGCTTCCTTTATCTGCATCATCGCTTCTTGCACTCGTAGCGTTTAGGAAGCCAATTGCATGCACACCGAACGCACGTAAATCATTGTAGGCGCCAAAGATAAATTGATCATAGGGGCCTGAACCACCTGGGTAAGGGTAATTATCCTCTGTGTATGCCCCTTGCCTTGGCGTTTCCAAAAACTTTTTACAGCTTGAGGTAAAGCCTATTGCAAAAAATACGGCTAGAAACAGAAGCAGTTGTCTTGGGTTATTAAATATATTTTTCATTGTATTATTTTTATTAAAATTAAAAAGTAAGATTAAAACCAAAAGTATAAATAGCTGGAACAGGGAAGGCTCCGTTATCAGCACCACCACCTATAATGCTGCCAATCTGTGCCTCTGGAGAATAGCCAGTTACTTGACTCCAATTTACCACATTCTGACCACTTAAATAGAGTCTTGCATTCTGTATGCCTATTTTCTCAGTCAACTTATTCCTCATAGTATAACCAACTTGTAAGGTGCGAATTCTTAAATAATCTCCTGGCTCTAGATAGTGTGAACTAAATAAAAAGTTATTGCCTCTGGTGTTATTTAAAATTGGCTCTATGTTTGAGGTCCCAGGAGCTGTCCAAGCATTTAACCTATTGGTCTCATAATTGGTAACTGCAAAGCTGGCTATTCTTCTTTGTGTAAATATTTTATTACCAGCTACGCCTTGTAGCTCTACTTGAAAATCAAAGTTCTTATAACCTAGATTAATGTTTGTACCGAAGTTGTACACTGGCAATGGTGTGCCTAGATACTCTCTATCAGTTGGTGTAATTACACCATCTCCATTTACGTCTGCGTAGGAAATATCGCCAGGAAGTGAGTTTGTAAAGGCAGGCTGTTTTGCAAGGTCAGCAGATGATTGATAAATACCCGTTTGGCGAAAGCCATAGAAATATCCAATAGACTGTCCTGCTTGTGTAAGGTTAGCACCACCATTACCCACAAGGGCAAAGTTGATACCATCACCTATAGAGTTTACCCTATTTTTATTGTAACTAAAATTGCTTGAAATACCATAGGTAAAATTACGGCCAAGTTTATCATTCCAGCCAGCAGAAACCTCTATACCAGCATTGGTAATTTCTCCTAAGTTTTTAAAGGCTCTTCTAGTATCATTAGGTACCTCTGTAGCACTTAAAATACCAGTAGTTTTTCTATCATAGTAGGTAACTTCAAGATTCATCCTATTCTTCAATAATCTCATATCAAAACCTACATCTACACCACGAACTGTCTCAAATCGAATATTTCTATCTACTATATATGCGTCTTGTACTGAGGTGAAAATATTATTACCAAATACTGCAGTACCAGCGTTAGAAAGTCCTGGTTGGAAAAGGTTATCGGGAATTCCATTAGAGTTACCAGTAGTACCCCATGCCGCTCTTATTTTTAAGAAGTCAACCGACTTAAATTTATCCATAAAGTTTTCGTCGCTTACTACCCAGCCAGCACCTACACTACCAAATGTACCCCAAGAACTCTCTGGTGCAAATTTTGAACTTCCATCTTTTCTTATCGTCGCATTTAATAGATACTTACCCATATAGTTATAGCTTACTCTTGCAAAGGCACCAGCAGCTGTATTATTAGCACCTGCTCCGCCGCCAAATGCACCTGGGTTGGCAAGATTTGCTACATTTATATAGAAGAAATCTGGATTATTCGGGATGATTACAGAAGTATCTCTTCTTGTGCCGTTAATAAAGCTGCCTTGGTTGGATATAGTTGTGAATCCAAGCGTAGTGGCAATAAAGTTTTTAGAATCGATTTTCTTATCAAAATTCAATACATGATCTTGTTGGAAGCGCCTTGACTCTCCTTGAGCCTGAGCAACACTAGGTGTAGCATTTACTGGAAAAACCGTTTCATCAGGGAGGCCACCCTCACCAATATCTCTCACAGTAAAGGGAAGTGGATTATAACTTCTTGAAGTATTGAAGGCAAAATCACCATAAAAAGTACTTCTAAATGTAAAGTCTTTTGCAAACTTAAATTCTGCAAATACATTACCTAAGACTCTATAATCTTTATCAATCAATGTTCCTCTATTTCTTTCAAGCGTTCCAATTGGGTTAAATACCTGCGGACGTTGAAAAGAAGGTGTACTATAATAAATATTATCTGTAAATCTAATTGGAATAATAGGTGCAGCCCTGAGTGCATTAGTAATTCCAACACCAGCTGGGGTATTAATAGTGTGGTACCCAGTAAAGCCACCACCTACTTTAATATTCTTATTTAGCTTCTGCTCTTGATTAAAACGAACAGTAAAGCGCTCAAAGTTATTGTCACCTACAACACCATCTTGGTTAGTATATCCAACATTAAAATTGGTGGTGCTTTTCTATCCGCTATTGGCTACGCCTAGATTATGAGAAGTCATCAATGCATTTCTTAAAATCTCATTCTGCCAGTTAGTATTACCAGTGTAGCCACTATAATCAAATGGTGCGGCATTAGTATTAATTAGCTGCTGATCATACAATTTTCTAAAACCTGCAGCATCAGTAACAGCAATACGATCTTGTACCCGCTGCATTCCTACAGAGCTAGCTAGTGTTATCCTAGTTTTACCTCTTGCTGCTTTTCTAGTAGTTACGGCTATTACGCCGTTAGCACCACGTAATCCGTAAATTGCTATTGAAGATGGATCTCTTAGTACATCTATTGTTTCAATATCATCAGCATTTAAAAAACTAATATCATCTAGTAAGATGCCATCTACGACATAAACTGGGCTTGCTGAGTTTGTACTATTTACACCTCTAATCCTTACCACTGGCGCAGCACCCGCAGCACCAGAGTTAGCAATAGTAAGACCAGCTACTTTACCTTGTAGTGAACTTATAGGATTAATGTTTGGCTGCCTAGCCAATTCTTCTCCACTTACAGAGCTGATAGAACCAGTAAGGTCTCTTTTCTTTTGCGTACCATAACCCACTACTACTATCTCATCAAGTGAGTTGTTAGCTTGTTTAAGTACAATAGTTACGTTAGTTCTCCCGCCTACTTTTTCTTCGATGCTGGTATAACCTACATAAGAAAATACAAGTGTTGCCGCATCTGCTACGGATATGCGATATGCGCCGGAGCCGTCAGTTGAAGTAGCGTTTGCTGTTCCTTTCTCTGTTATAGTCACCCCTACAAGAGGAGTGCCAGTAGAATTGAGAACTGTGCCAGAAATAGTAATTTGATCAAAGTTAGCATTAACTATTCCAGCTTCTTTATTCCTTAGGATTACAAGATTATTACTCATAATCTTAAAGTCTATATCTGAATTTTGAAGTAATTGGTTAAGCACATTTTCAATAGGCTGATCTCTTACATCCAATGACACAGTGGGTTGATTTTTAAGAAGTGCCTCGTCATACACAAATCTATAATCACCTTTTTTCTCAATAGCTACCACTACTTTTTTTATAGAAGCATTGGTAACTTTTAAAGTAATATTTGTTTGGGAATATGCTTTTGCATTTATCTGAAAGCAAAGCAAAATGAGTAAAAGAAGATTGAATCTCATTAAGTATTGTATACTTAATGAAGGCTTCCTGCTCAGCAATTTAAGGTTGTCTCCGTTTTTTTTCATAATGGAAGTTTAAGTTTAAAAGTTAATCTGTAAAAGTCGCTTAGTTATTTAAAAATTTAGATTTAAAAAATATTAATTTGTTTGTCTTGTACTTTGTAATCTAATGCCTTTGCTGCTTTTAGTGCTTCTAGCGCTTCTGTAAGCGTTTCTTTAGAAAAATCCACAGTAAGATGCTTCTCCAATTTCACATTTGAATTAATATTGAAAGACACATTGAACCAACGCTCCATTTGCAATAGGATATCAGAAAGTGGCTTATCATCAAAAATCAATTTATTTTCTATCCATGCTATTTCACTCGTTGATAATTCTGAATTCACAATATTCAACTTCTCTAATACAAATGCATTAACTATTTGTTTACTTTTAAGTTGTACATTTTTAGTAAGAGGCGAAGGTTCATTAGCCACAATAAGCCTATCATTGGCTTGCATATATAGTTTCTCATTACCCTTATTCTTTATCGTTACTTCAATGCTACCGTGAATCAGCGAGGTTGTGGTATTCAAATCTTTTGGATAAGCTTTTACATTAAAAGCTGTGCCTGTTACTTTTATATCTATGCTAGTCGTATGAATAATAAATGGAATAGCTTTATTCTTTGCAATTTCAAAATATCCTTCACCTACAAGTGATACTTCTCTAAGTTTTTTGCCGAAACTATCATCCATTTCTAGTTTGCTGCCGGCATTTAGCCAAACCACACTTCCATCTGGTAATACTGATTTTGACTTTTGCCCAAGTGGCGTTTCTATTATTTCTTTGTTAGCAATTGAGGCAGTAGCTAGAGCAACTATGGGTTGGTTGGTAAATTGA
>JBBRHK010000157.1:0-7097 GCA_038222815.1 Chitinophagales bacterium | reverse complement strand
TAGGAAAAGCGTTTTCTTTTAAATCAAACATTATGCACAGTAATTAATTCCTAATCGGTTATTATCTTCACCAACAATACACTAAGCCCCGCTTAGAAATACAGCCATTCAAAAAAAATACAACATTATGAATTATCTAATCACTGGCGCCGGCAGTGGCATAGGAAGAGCCATCGCCATAGAGCTGGCAAGTCACAATAACAATTGCTATTTGCTAGGCGGGAATGAGCAAAATTTACAAGCCACAATAACCTTGCTAAAAGAAGGTGCTCATAAAATTTTGATAGCAGATATTACAAATGCAGCATCGTTACAACAGCTGATTGATGCACATCCAGAACTTGTATTAGATGGCATTATGGCCAATGCTGGTATAGGTGGCGAGAATAATTTTGGTGGCGCTGATAGGTGGAATGAAATCATCAATACTAATCTTACAGGTACTTATTTAACCGTGCAATATTTTTTACCCTCGCCTTGTTTCGTGTCTCCACGAAACATACCAATAGTCACTTCTGAAAACAAACTGAAACATTGAATCTTTATAGTTAGTGACTAGAAATACGGAGAATAATAGCCCTAACCTCCGCACATTATGCGGAGATTATTCCAAATGCGGAGATTAATACCTATATTCGCCGCACATTATGCGGAGATTAATATCATATATCCATACCATACCGAATTGGACAGACTTCATTTGGAACCAGCAATTAGTTACAACTAAACTTGCAGAAGCTAGAAATATGCAAGGCAGATTATTGGGTAAAATGCTATCGCTGGGTTTTGATTTGCAAAATGAGGCGGTACTAAATACTGTGACTTTAGACATTGTAAAATCATCGGAGATTGAGGGGGAATACCTGGATGCACAACAAGTGCGGTCATCTATCGCTAGGAAATTAGGCATTGACATTACTGGTGCTGTGGAATCAGAACGGCATATTGATGGTATTGTAGAGATGATGCTTGATGCGACTCAGCATTATGAAACTGCGTTAACGGACGAAAGACTTTTTGGCTGGCACGCTGCTTTATTTCCCACTGGTCGAAGTAATATGTACACAATTACTGTAGGAGATTGGCGAGAAGATACAAAAGGCCCGATGCAAGTTGTATCTGGTGGTATCGGAAAAGAGAAAGTACATTTCGAAGCTCCTAGTGCTGAGCGAATAGCATCAGAAATGGAAAAATTTCTTTCTTGGGTTGAAAATAAGAATCAAATAGATCAAGTACTTAAAGCGGCCATTGCACATTTTTGGTTTGTAACGATTCACCCTTTTGATGATGGGAACGGAAGAATAAGCAGAGCAATCACAGATTTAATACTGGCACGTTCTGATAAAACGAATATGCGTTTTTATAGCATGTCAGCACAGATAAGAATAGAAAGGAAAGCATATTACGAAAAACTGGAGCTGGTTCAAAAAGGAAATACTGACATTACTGAATGGTTGGTTTGGTTTTTAGATTGCCTCATCAATGCTATAAATGCGACAGAGGAAACGCTGAGCAGAATTCTAAATAAATCGACATTTTGGAAATTGAATGCGACGACTATATTGAATTCAAGACAGCAGCACATCATTAATCGAATGCTGGACGGTTTTGAAGGAAAACTAACTTCCTCCAAATGGGCAAAGTTGACAAAATGCTCGCAAGACACAGCACTTAGAGATATTCAAGATTTGATAGAGAAGGATGTTTTACAAAAAGAAGCTGGTGGAGGAAGAAGTACTAATTATGAATTAATGGAGCAACAAAGCATTTAGTATTTCTATCTTCATTCACAACTGTCAACTCATATTTACCTTTACCAATAAAAAACAAATTATGAATTATCTAATCACCGGCGCCGGTAGCGGCATAGGAAGAGCCATAGCAATAGAACTCGCCAAGCAAAATAATAATTGTTATTTGTTAGGCAGAAATGAGCAGAACCTACAAGCCACGAAAACGCTGTTAAAAGAAGGGGCTCATAAAATATTAATAGCGGATATTACTAATGCCGCTTCTTTACAGATGTTAATAGATGATAATACCGACTTAGTATTAGATGGCATAATGGCGAATGCCGGTATTGGTGGCGAGAATAATTTTGGTGGCGCTGATAGGTGGAATGAAATCATCAATACTAATCTTACAGGTACTTATTTAACCGTGCAATACTTTTTACCTGCTTTACAAAAAAGCAATTCGCCGATGAAGCATATTATAATTACGGCTTCTGTCTTAGCCAGGCTGGGTGTAAAAAATTATACTGCCTATTGTGCTTCCAAGGCGGGCCTGCTAGGTCTTATGCGCAGTTGGGCTATAGAGTTTGCCGAGGAAAATATTTTAGTAAATGCTATTTGTCCGGGCTGGGTAAATACAGATATGGCTCAAGACGGACTGCAAGGAATTGCCAATGATATCGGCGTTTCAAAGTCTGAGTTTTACGATATCGCTATGCAGTCTGTGCCACTAAGAAAAATGAGTGAGCCCGCAGAAATAGCCTCGCTGGTAAATTATTTATTCAATCAATCCTCCATCACAGGGCAAACGATTGACATTAACGGAGGCGCCGTTATGAATAGTTAGGCTTCTTTCTTTGTGCGCACTACATCAACCTTTAAGTTGACAAAAGGCGGAGAGGTTCATAAAACATTGTAACTAAAACCTTTTTTTAGTGCTCTAAATTTGATTGGTAAATATATTAATTTTCTTGACTTTATCTCAACGAGTTGAGGTTAAAATAAACGTCATTGATGGGCCTATGTTACCAGAACTTACAAAAGGCTTATTCTAAAACAAAGAACAAACCAAGATTTACATCGTTATGCTTACTAGACAATCATTAATAAATTAAATAATTTCTTATAAATGCTAAAAAAAATAACTCCTACTGACGGCCTTCTTCTCCTTTCAGCAATGGCTTCTCTCATCTTTGCAGAAGTTCTGTGGTTTCAAGGAGAAGCACAGAGTGCTTTATTTGTTGGCCTTTGGGTTCCCTCTATCCTAGGCTTCGGAATTTTTATTAAACTTATAAATCATTCTAAATGATTAGTATCATTCCGTATTTCGCAGGATTTATAACCGTGTTATTTGGTCTTGCTCTATTCTTTGCTATCCAAGAAGGGCGACAAATTAGAACTAAAGCAGAGGAAACATCAAAGAAGAAACAGTCTCTATAGTATCTGTTGTTTAAAGTTGAATTAGGATTGGGAAGATGATAGTAATGCCATTCAATACTTTAAATTAAGTACAGCGTTTGGATTCTTTTTTTAAGCGCTATCCAGCAGTTTTTCGGGGCTTTTCTATCTTTTAATGCGGCATTTTCCTTTATCATAACATTTGCGGCAGAATATCCAAGGAATTTCTAAAAAGGTCCTTATAAGCACTAGGCTCCGCATTATTAATTCTCCGATATGATATATTATTACTATATTTACAAATACAATAAGAATTTCTAAAGTTTTTATTGGCTGATACAGCTAAATCCACCATCCTCCTTTTATAGTATCTAATAATTAGATAAGAAAACCGCGGCTATTGTAGTTTGTCTATTTTTTTATTTTAATACTTGGAGTTATGAGGAAGTTTTTACTTTTTGTTGTGTTTGCTATTGGTGCAGGTGGCACACTTAACGCACAGTTACCTATTGCTTATTATGATTTTGAATTAAATTCTGCAAGAAATACCACTTTTGAAAACTCACCCGAACAAAGTATTAATACAAGCTTAAATTTATCATATACTGCTAGTGCTGGAACTTTTAATTCTTATACTGGTGCTGGAGTTTACAATGGAAATATTGGTTCAAATTTTGGGATAGCCAGAGGTGGAAATCGGTTTGGGGTTACTAGCCCAACGGATCCCGTTTTAACTCCAATGCTATCTTACTTTAGTATTCCTATAAGCTCTGCAGGTTTTTCTAATTTGTCAATAAGTTTTGATTTTTTTGAACGAAGTGGTAATAGTGCGTATTTTGGAATCAAATATAGTATCGATGGAGGTGCAAATTTTACTTGGCTTGGTTCTCAACCGAATAGTGCGGGGTTTCCGGCTTTTTCTGCTACAACTTGGCAGTTTGCTCGAATTCCACTTCCTGCAGCCTGCGACAATCAGGCTGGGCTTGTAATAGCTATTTATGGTTATGAGCGAGTAGGAACGATGAATACAGATTTCTTCTTTGATAATTTCACTTTGAATGCGGCCTCAACAGTTGCTGGTAAGGTATTTACAAGCTTAGATGAGTTAGCAATTGCCACAAGTACTACTTCTGGCTTAACTGGAATAATATTTGGTAGAAATAATTTTGATTGCACTGGGCTCGGTACAACTATGACAATGGGCTCACAGATTGCTATTAATCCTGGCGGTACGCTGAGCGTTTCTTCAGCAGCCACCTTAAATACTGGGAATGGGACAATTTTTAATTTTATTTTCGGAACAGGTGCTTTTACATTAAATAGTGGTACTACTTTAATTATATCTGACATTAATGGCATTTCCAATACTGCGACTACTGGTAATATTTTTAATACGTTAACCCGTACTTTCAGCCCAGCTGCGAATTATACCTACACACATCCATTGGGTACAGCTCAAAATACCGGGACAGCCTTACCCACAAACATTACAGGAAATCTTACTATAAATAATACGAACCCTGTCACACTAACCCAAAACACTTCTTTATCAAATCCATCAACTTTGTTTCTTACACAAGGGGCTTTTACAAATGGCACAAGGCTTACATTAAATACTGGAACGACGATAAATAGAGATGCAGGCTCCCTTGTCTCTGCTCCTACATTTAACCCTACGATAGATTTGGTTTACAGTGGCACTACGGCTGTGACTTCTGGCTTTGAAGTTCCTGCTGCTAGGAATATTTTAAATAATGTAACGCTCAATAAATCTGCATTAGCAAATACAGTTACCCTAGCTGATACGCTTTTTCTAAACAATACATTTTTTCCAACTAGAGGAACATTAAATTTAGGAAATACCGGTACGTTTGTATTCCAATCTAATACAGCAAATACAGCAAACTTGGCAAATTTTGATGCCTCTACTGCAGCATTCACTTATACGGGTGCTGGTGGTTTTAGCATTGAGCGATATCTCCCAAGTCAAGTTGCTTGGCGTTTATTAGCTGCGCCTATTCAAACTACTGGTTCGCAAACTGTATTTCAAGCTTACCAAGAAAACACCACCGCAACAATTAGTACAGGATTTGGTACACAAATAACAGGTATCGGTGCAGGAAATGGTTTTGATCTTCAAACCCCGAGCTACTCTATGAAATCATTTAACTCTGCGAGCCAAAACTATTCCCCTGTTACCAATACCAACACAACAGCAATAGCTAACCCTGCTGGTTATTACGTATTCGTAAGAGGAGATAAAAGCATTGCGCCTGGTGGTGGTGGCTTTACAACATTAAGAATGAAAGGACGAGTATTTACAGGTACACAAGTTGTAAATGTTCCTGCTGCTGGCTTTGCAAGTTTTGGCAACCCCTATCCAAGTAGGATAGATATGAGAACCACTTTAAAGTCTGTTAGTCTTGTTGATGGCTTTACAGTTTGGAATCCCGGAACTCCCGGTCTATTCAATGTTGGTGGTTATGAAGCCTATACACTTCAGGGGTCGCCGGGACAGTATAGAAATAGCGCTGGCACTGTGATTCGCAATTTTATTGAAAGCGGCGAAGCAGTGTTTTTACAAACTCCACTATTGGCACCTGCTGGTACACTTACAATCAATGAAAGCGATAAAGCAGCTGGTAGTAGCATTGTAAGTAGAGAAAGCAATTCACTTGGGAATGATGCGAGATTTGTATTAGCATTAAGTAGACTAGATGCGTCTAATATTCCAACTTATAAATCTGCTGTTCTTATCAACCCAGATGCTGCTTATAGTAACGATCTTGATAATAACGATGTGCGTAAGTTTAATAATAGCAGCGATAACTTAAGCATGACAGTAGCGGGTGCTAATCTTGAGGTAAATCGTCGTAATGTATTTACAGCTACAGATACTATTTTCTTAAAACTTACTAGTACCGCTACAGCAAATTATATGTTTGATGCCTTTGCAGAAAACATTGTGGCGCCGGGTCTTACAGCTTACCTACAAGATAAATTTACCAATACCACTACTATTTTATCGCTGAGTGATAGTACACATATTCCATTCAGTATAAGTGCTGCTGCCGGTAGTAATGCAGCAGATAGATTTAGCATTGTGTTCAAACAAGCAGAAGTGTTGCCTATTTCATTTACTAGTATAACGGCTGTTCGTAATGCAGACAAAACCGCCACCGTAAACTGGGCTGTTGCTACAGAAACAGGTGTTGCAAAATATGACATTGAGCATAGCACTGATGGTACTACATTTATAAAAATAGGCGAACAAAGCGCTAGCAACGCTGGCCTGAATGCAAGTTATAATTTCATACATACAAGCCCTTCTGCTACTGAAAATTTTTATCGCATTCGCAGTAAAGAAAATGCTGGAAATAGTAAACTGAGTAATGTAGCAAAGATTGCAGCAATGCAAGAATTTAATAATGTGCTGCTTTCTGTATTCCCTAATCCTGTATCTAATGGAGTAATGAATGTTAGCCTAAGCTCTACGGCAGGCATCTACAGCATTGCTTTGTATGACAATAGTGGCAAGCGAGTACTTCAAAAATCTGGACTTGTATCTACCGCAAGAAATACAATAAATGTGGAGGGTCTAAGTGCTGGCATTTATACCTTGGAGGCAATTTTTGGAAAAGAAAAGCAAACGATTAAGGTTTCTATTTTGTAAATGCTATTTCATATTTATAAAAATTATATAGAGAAGCTATTGGCGTTTTATGTCAATAGCTTCTTTGATTTATATTCACTTCGATTCCCCTTTCATTTAATTTCTACACATTTATTCTTCTATCTTCCTTATACATCTTGCACACAATGCCAGGTACGGTTGAATAAAGTGTGTCTTAGTGTTGCAGTCTGAATATATTATTTTGAGGTAAAAGTCGGGCAAAGACTGTTTTGATTTAGGTCAAACTAATTGCTTGCCCGACTTTTTTTCTTTCTAGCTTCTGCTCAAATTTA
>JBBRHK010000156.1:0-7109 GCA_038222815.1 Chitinophagales bacterium | reverse complement strand
AGCTGAGCTACTATTTTTTCCATTCTTATTGAGCACAATATAATAGTCCGTTTTGTATGGTGTCTTATCTTTAGAGAATCGCAAATCTCTGTTGAGTCTAGTAATACACTTTTTCGGGTCTAAGTATCCATTAAAAATGCTGACATCTATATCCTTAAACGAATTGATTAACTCAGCTGTGAGCTTAAGAATATCATCCTTCGCATCTTCGTAGGTTTTTCTATTGGCATCAAGCCACTCTTTCGAATTGTTGTCTTTGAGGTTGGAGAGGAATGAAATTGTTTTTTTATGTAGCATAAGTAAGAGTGAGTTTTGAACTTATGTTGAAAACAATTTAAATTAAGAAAAGTTGGTTGTTACGATAGATACAGTTACAACTTAAATTTTCTGTAGAATAAAAAATTGGCAAGTCTAATTCTGATCTTTACAACTTTATTTACACAAAAACATTACAAGAGTAAGAATTATCTACAAAAAAAGGCTGCATCATCTGCAGCCTTTTACTTATAACCCAAAGAAAGTTTTTACATTATTAATATTTTATCAGATAAAACTGTTTCACCTTTGCTATTCATTACTTTTATAAAGTAGGAACCTTTTGCAGGCTTAGCTGCTAGGTTAAGCGATACTAGTCTTTGTCCTTTTACTACAGATGTTTTAAAGTTTTGAATTGGTCTGCCGCTAAGGTCAGAGATTACCACATTCACTTCACCATCTGTTGCTGCATCTAGCTGCACACGGAAAGCAGTTCCTGTAATTGGATTAGGAAATACTTTTGTATTAGCTGCAACATCAAGACCTATTAAAGTTCCGCTTCCTGCTTTTACAGACGCATCTTTTTCTTTCTGTAGTAATAAATTAGAACCGGCAAGATCTGCTGCGTTATACTTTACATCAGAACCCTCTATTTTAGTTGCAACTAGTGTATTAATATCTACTTTGTAATATCCTTCAAAAGATACTGCGCTTGTAACAACTAAGTTTCCTGCATCATCTACAGCAGCACCGTTAGTTGTGAATGTAGCCGCAAGTCCTGTGATAGCGCCTTTGTAAGTTGCGATTTTTGTATCAACATCCACCTCAAATACCTGACGGTTTGCACTTACTACCCATAGCTTACCAAAAGCATCTGCTACCATATCACCACCCCAACTGCTACACTTATTGTGAATTGACATAGCACCATTACCATCTGCATCTATCAAAGCACCAAGGCTAATTAATGAAGGCGTTTTGCTAGTTGTAAATTCTAAAAGATTGTTACCATCATTGCTCAATGCATAACCTTTACCGTTAGCTGCTATAGCCATACGAGTAATGTTTCCGCCTTCGTCACGTGGATCTGCTTTAGGTGTTACCAATGCAGTTTTTAGAGAATAAAATTTATTGGCTTCTGTGCCATTTACATTTACCCAACGTAGTTCTCCAAGCCTAAGTGGCATAAAGAATAAATTGCCACTACGCTTATCGTAAGCAGCAGCCGCTACAAATGTTCCTGTAGGATATTTGTCATTGTTATAAATATCACCATTTGCAGAAGCAGACTGATCTACAACAGATTTATTCATTACATTGGTAATGGTAAATGCAGTTTTATTTTTCTCGAAAATCGTTTTATCTACGGTTCCAGTTCCAAGATCTACTTGGCGGATATTCATCCATAAATAATCATTGTTCCCATCGCCTGTGATGGCAAATGCTTTGTTGGAAGTTTTTTGGGCAAAGCCAGAAAAAGCGGCTAATGCAAATGCAGTACTAAGTAAAATTTTTGCTCTCATTTTGTATAAATTTAATTATAGGATAAAATTTGGTTAATAAATAGTTCGATATAAACTAAAGTATAGTTTGTTTACAGCTACAATTTAGTGCAATTTATATATACAAAAAAAATCTTTATTTAAAATAGGCTTCTAGTCCTTTCATTGGCGATTGGGTTATTTTCCCCAATTGTAAACCGTGTGCGTCTAAAACAGAAGCTAAGACGTCTTTAAAATAGTAGGCAACGCTTCCTGTGAAATGAATTGGCAGCTTCCAACTTTCAGCATATTTATATAAATTTTGATACACAAAGTCATTGAACCCATCTTCTAAAATATTTTCTATCATAAAATGTCCTCTATTTTGAGCTAGGAACTTAGTGAATTGGGCTAAATATCTATTGGGCAGCGGCTGCTTATACACCTTGTTTAAGATTTCTTCTGCATTGGTATTGTAGGTTATTTTAAAATTATGCATAAGTTCTTCATCGAAGGTATCGTACAAAAAATACTGAATTACTTTTTTGCCAAGATAGGCGCCACTACCTTCATCTCCTAGTACATATCCTAGGCCTGGATTATTTTTCTTTATTTTTTTTCCATCATAGTAGCAACTATTTGTACCAGTACCTAAAATACAAGCAATTCCTTTTTCACTGCCGCAAAGACTGATTGCAGCTCCCATTAGGTCGTGCTCCACAACTACCTTTGCCTTCTCAAAGCACATTTTTAGCGCCTTATCTACAATTACTCTATTGGTTTTGCTAGCACAACCAGTCCCAAAAAAATGTACTTCATCTATTGTGTGCTTACTCAGTTTTGGGAGCAATTTAGTTTTTATGACGGTTACTATTTGGTCAGTATCTACAAAATACGGGCTAAGCCCTTCGGTAATGACTTTAACCTTCTTAGCAGTTCCTAAAAGAACCCATTCTGTTTTTGTAGAGCCACTGTCTGCAATAAGTTTTATCGACATTTTAAATATAATTTTTAGGAGAAGGAAAGATAAAAATTAACTTTGACAAAATATGACAAAAACTTTTTTAGAGTTTTGTAAATGTAACCTCGATTAATGAACACCACTTTTAAAAAATCAATCTTACCCCTTGCTATTAGTCTTGCTTTAGCCGCCGGACTTTTTGTATCCCATATTTTAGGGCCAAATAGCGGCAACTTCTTTGCGATTCAAAAAATTACTGCTTTACAAGAAGTAAAAACGCTAATAAGTAAGCGCTTTATGGATGATATTGCAATTGACAGTCTAAAAGCTGGTACGATTGATTCCATTTTGCTTAAGTTAGACCCACACTCTAGGTATATACCTGCGTCGGAGTTACAGGACGAGATTGAAGGAATGCAAGGAATGTTTTATGGTATTGGTGTGCAGTATCTGATGATAAATGATAGTGTAAATGTGGTACAAGTGTTGCCCAAGAGCCCTGCGGAAACCGCTGGTGTGCAGGTCGGAGATATCATTATTAAAGCTAGCGATAGCCTCGTATCTGGCAGCAACAAATCAACTGCACAAATTAGGAATATTTTTAGTGGCGCAAGAGGAACGAAAGTGCCACTAACCGTAAGTAGAGAGAATAACCTAGTGAAGCTAATTGCAGAACGAAAGGAAATAGATGTAAATAGCGTAGATGCTTCATTTATGATAGCTCCTGCTGTAGGGTATATAAAACTTACAAGATTTACAAATAAAACGTACCGAGAATTTATGCAAGCCTTGGTTACTCTAAAAAAGCAGCCATTAAAAAAACTTATCCTTGACTTAAGAGATAATGGCGGTGGCGTGCTAGATGAAGCGGTAGAAATAGCGGATGAATTTCTTGATGGCGACAAATTAATAAGCTATACACAAGGTTTTCATTCTCCCAAGAAAGAATACAGGTGTAGGCGCCTTGGTCAATTTGAAGAAGGTAAGCTTATTATTTTATGTAATGAAAATACCGCAAGTGCTAGTGAAATATTGATGGGAGCCTTACAAGATTGGGATAGAGCTACTATTATTGGCAAGCGTAGTTTTGGTAAAGGACTTTTACAGGAGCAGTACAATTTGAATGATGGTGGTGCCCTAAGACTTACCATTGCAAAATATTATACACCGCTAGGAAGAAGTATACAACGTAGTTATGCCAATGGGAAGCAAGTATACTACGATGAGGCCAAAATAAAACTTGCAGATAGTACCGTAAAAGATACTCGACAGCTCACCATTACTAAAGCTGGTAAAAAACTCTATGACCACTCTGGTATAACTCCAGATATCATTATGGCTAGTGATAGCTCAAAGCTATCTAACAATCTTAAACAATTATTAAGTGATACGGTAGTTTCCAATTTTGGTTATAGATACTTTATAGCTCACAAAGGTTTAGAAAAGCAGTTTCCAAGTTTTGAGCTTTTTGAAAAAGATGAAACGAATGAGGAATCTATTTGGAATTTTTATTTGCAATCATTTACTCCAGCCAGTAGTAAAAAGGTACTGAGCCTCTCAGCGGAAGAAAAAATTAAGCTTTCTAAATATCTGAAGACATCAATTGCTGTTCAGCTATTTGGTCGGCTAGGTTATTACAAATCGCTTGCAGGAGAAGATGAAGTGTTGAAGGCTGCAACTGCACTTTAATTTATTGTAAGTTGCTATAAAAACAAAAAAACCCCAGAAGGGGTTTTTCGTAGTCTGGATGGATTTTCTTTAAACGGTTAATTCAAAGTAATTCGTGGATTTAATTCTTCGGGTGGATATTGGATTGTAAAAATAGAACATTCTCTTTTTATGAAATGTAATGTTTTCTATATAAATTTTGTAGTAATATTACGACCCTGGTTTTTGAATCAATATTTAAAAATTACGAATTACGGAAAACTATATTCTAAACAGAATTTTAATCTAAACTCTTTAAACTCTCTAAACTCTCTAAACCCTAAACTTCTTCACCCAACTCACACTTAAAAATCTGATTCATTACATTTGTCGAAATAAAATTAAAAATATGTGGTTAAATAATATTTTAGAAACAATAGGCGATACGCCACTGATAAAATTAAATAAAGTTGCTAAGGGTATTCCTTGTACTGTGCTGGCAAAAGTTGAGTATTTCAACCCAGGTAACTCCATCAAGGATAGAATGGCTTTGAAGATGTTAGAGGTTGCGGAACAAGAAGGAAAAATAAAACCAGGTGGTACCATAATAGAGGGAACAAGTGGTAATACAGGAATGGGGCTTGCACTAGCAGCTTGCATCAAAGGTTATAAATGTATTTTTACGACTACTGATAAGCAATCAAAGGAAAAGGCTGATATTCTTAAAGCAGTAGGTGCAGAAGTAATTGTATGCCCGACAAACGTTGCGCCCGAGGACCCACGCTCCTACTATTCTGTATCCAAAAGACTTTCTGAAGAAGTGCCAAATAGCTGGTATGTCAATCAATACGATAACCTAGCTAATAGGCAAGCCCATTATGAGCAAACAGGCCCAGAAATTTGGGAGCAATCAGAAGGAAAAGTAACACATCTAGTTGTAGCAACTGGCACGGGTGGTACCATTGTGGGTACTTCAAAATACTTAAAAGAAAAAAATCCTAACATAAAGGTTTGGGCTATAGATAGCTATGGTTCTTTACTAAAAAAATACTTTGAAACCGGCGAGCTAGATAATAACGAAGTATATCCATATATAAGTGAAGGATTTGGGGAAGATTTTGTTCCTGCTAACTATGATATGCAATATATAGATGCATTTACAAAAGTGACTGATAAGGATGGTGCTGTAATGACCAGAAGAATTGCAAAAGAAGAGGGATTATTCTGCGGATATAGTGCTGGCTCTTGCTTACAGGGTTTGATTCAACTAAAAGATAGCTTGAAACCAGATGATGTTGTAGTATGCATTTTTCACGATCACGGAAGTAGATATGTAGGTAAAGTATACAATGACGAATGGATGCACGAAAGAGGTTTCCTAGATGTAAAAACGTTTAAAGATATAATAGCTGGTAGAGGCTCTCAGCACACCATTAATATCACTGAAAATGAAACCGTAGCAGATGCTATTGCATTGATGAAGAAATATGATATTGAGAATATTCCAGTGATCAATAAAGAAGGACAAAATATTGGTGCGATATCAGAAGGCGGATTATTTAATAAAATTCTAGATGATAGCTCTGTAAAGGAATCTTTGATAAAATCTGTGATGGAAAAACCTTATCCAGAGGTAGCCTTTAATACGGCGGTAGAAAATCTAAGCCAATTTATAAATAAAGAGATTGGTGCTGTGTTAAGTAAAGATGATACTGGCACTTATCACATCGTTACAAAGTTTGACATCATTCAAAGTCTAACAAAGTAGGCCAGTAGAAAGCTGAATATGCTGCATTTGACCGTTGAGACATTAGGTAAAGGGAAGCAAAGAATCGTTTCTTTAGTGCCGTCCATAACTGAACTGTTGTACAGTCTTGGTCTAGATGCTGAAGTGATTGGCATCACTAAATTCTGTGTGCATCCGAGTTACTGGCTTTCATCAAAAAAAAATATCGGTGGTACAAAGAATCTTCGAATTGAGGATATTATTAAGTTACAACCCGATCTTGTTATTGCCAGTAAAGAAGAAAATTTAAAAATAGAGGTTGATGCGCTTAGCCAAGATTCTGATGTGTTACTTACTGATGTAATCTCAGTAGCTGATGGACTTCAACTAGTAAAGGATGTAGGAAAAGTTACCGGAAAAGAACAGTCTGCAAACGATTTAGCACAAAATATAGAAATTGCTTTTGCGGCTCTACATCAACGTCATCTTAAAGCTGAGTCCTTGGTCAGTGTGGTTTATCTCATTTGGCAAGAGCCATATATGACCGTGGGTGGAGATACATTTATTCATAATATGATGTCTGCAGCTGGATTTAATAACTTATTTACCAATAACACAAGATATCCAATAGTAACTGTACAAGAATTGGAGTCTTTAAAGCCCGATTACATCTTTCTAAGTAGTGAGCCCTATCCCTTTAAAGACAGCCATCGGGAAGAATTGCAAAAAAAATTACCAGATAGTAAAATTGTATTGGTAGATGGAGAAATGTTTAGCTGGTATGGAAGCAGAATGTTAGTATTTCCGAAATACATAATAGAAAAACTAAGATTGTAGCTACTCTTTTACTTAATTACAGTTCCTTACATTTGTAAAAAAATAATCAATGGGAAAATATAGTAGTGGCGTTTTATTTGGAGAAGAACTAAGAGCCTTGTATAACGACGCATTGCAAAATGATTTTGCATTGCCTGCGGTCAATTGCATAGGTACAAATAGTATAAATGCAGCAATGGAAACAGCTGCAAAGCTTAATTCT
>JBBRHK010000155.1:0-7118 GCA_038222815.1 Chitinophagales bacterium | reverse complement strand
TCGGATCTGCAATGATTGATCTGCCGCCTAATGCTCTAGGACCAAACTCTGATCTCCCACAAAACCAACCCACAACGGCTCCGTCAATAATGGCATCGCTCACTACATCATACAACGCATCATCATCATATTTTTTATATGCAATTCCTTCTTTTACTAAAACTTTTTCTATCTCTGCATTACTAAATTTACTTCCTAGATAAGGTGAATCGCTTACAACTACTGGTAGTTTTAAATTTTGAAAAAGCTGATACATAGCTGCACCCATACTTATACCTGCATCGTGACCAGCACTGGGAATGAACACATTTTTAAAGGGTGTATTTCTAGTTATCTTTCCGTTGGCGACACTGTTCTGTGCTACGCCACCGGCAATACACACTGTATCAAGTCCAGTTATTTTATGTAGATGATTCAAAAGATGAAAAATAATCTCTTCTGTTACGAGTTGCACGCTTGCAGCTAAGTCTTTGTGCATTTGCGTCAACTCGTCTGTAGCAAGCCTAGCTGTACCCAATAATTTTACTAATTCATTGCTATAAAGAGTAGCCACTACCGGTATATTATTTTCACCGTAGGAAATAATACCACTGCCTGGCTTTATAAAATATTTTAAATCAAGCTGAAAAAAACCGTTGCTTGTGGGCTTAATGAGTTGCCTGATCTTATCTGCATATATTGGCTTACCATAAGGCGCCATACCCATCACTTTGTACTCATCACCATAGTGCGGAAAACCTAACCATTGCGTACAGGCTGTATAAAAAATACCTATGGAGTGCGGAAAATCTAGCGATTGAATTACTTCAATGCCATCAGCAGTTCCTTTCCCCATCATACTAGTGGTAAAATCGCCAGAGCCATCTATAGAAATACAGGCAGCCTCTTTAAAACCGGAAGCAAAAAAAGCGGCAGCTAAATGGCTTCTATGATGTTCTACATATACAATTTTGTTATCAAAAAAATTGGATGTAGTGCCTGTAATACTGGCTAGTGCAGCTGCAAGAGATTGAACTTTATTTCTATTTCGCCATCTTTCTTTTACTGCAGCTATGGCGCCAAAGCCTTGAGACAACACATAACGCATTTTCTTAAAAACTTTTGCTTTGGGATCTCTGCCTATTACAAAAAAATCTACCTCCTTATATGAGATGCCCGCTTCCTTTATACAATACAAAATAGATAATGCTGGAAAGCCAGCCGTATGTTTTACCCTTGTGAGGCGCTCTTCTTCTATAGCAGCAATCATCTTACCATTTACAAAAATAGCCGCAGAAGCATCTGCGTGATAGGCATTAATACCAATAACAATTGGATATTTACTAGTCAGCTTTTTTGGGTTTTGATTGTCGAGAGAGTCGAGCTTCATAGAGATAAATAAGTAAAAATATAATGCTGTATGCCATCAGGTTAAACCAAGTGTGATGGTCAAGCCCTAGTGGCATTAATGTTCCTTTATTATAGGTATATAGAAACCCTGCGATCCTAATAATATTAATAAAAAATAAAGCTGCTAAGCCTAACAAAGCCCAAGCAACCTTAAGCTTGGTGCCAGCGCTCGTTGCAATTACATAGGCTAGCCAAAAACTATACACGCCGTAGCCCACGCAGCTCATAGCCACTATGACCGCCTTACCGCCTACAATCCCTACACTGAACTGTGGCCCAGGTGCGGCAGCAATATTAAAAATACTGAGCAGCTTTACCACACAAAAAATAATAAAATGCTTAAGCCCAGAAACATAGTCCAGGTATTGAGCAACAAAAGCACTGTAAATTCCTGTGGGCGATGACAAACCAATTACTGCCAAAGTAGAAAAATAGAAAATACAAAACCACAGTAAAAACTTAATGCAGAATGTAATAAACTTTCTATCTTTTAAGAACCCCAAATCAATCATTGCTAAAAAACATTTTTTGGTGTTGATCGTCAATCTCCTTCAAGTTAATTGCGCTGTTGATATACATTTTTGAAGCAGTATTCCATTCAAAATATTCTTCTTGATTCATTGCCGCAAAATAATCAATGGCATTGGCTATAGCAGCAGTATGGAGAGCAACATTTAATCCAGCTTTTTGCTCCTCTAAATTCTTCCAAGGCGTATGCTCACTTGTAATTACGGCGAGACCAGCACTTAATGCTTCTACCAATGTATGACCGTAGTTTTCACTCTCACTAGGCTGTATAAATATATGATGTTGATGAAGTATAGCTTCAACCTGCGAAGGAAGTAGTGCTCCGTGAAAAATCACTTTTATATGAGTTGGCAATAATTGAATCGCTTCAAGGCAAGAGGTCCAATAGGAATCATCCTTAATCACGCCGTAAATATTGTACTCAATATCAGCTTTGCAGAATTTCAAACTTTCTAGTACTAATAAAATATTTTTCATTTTACTAATCAAACAAATACTTACCAGCCTTAGACTTTCTGGCTTCTTTTCGATACTATTTTTATTCTCAAAAAGCCTAGGATAATTATCGGCAATGTGCAGTTTTGCCTTCTTACCAAATACTTCCTTTATATAATTAGCTTCCACTTCATCTGTAGCGTGAAATTGAGATAAATGTCTAATGCCCATCATCTTTACAAAAGCTAAAAATATATTTTTCTTTAAAGACTTTTGCTGCAACGCCGCTGTATGTAACATACCTCGCACGGACAATATTTTTTTATCCGCCCTACAAAATAAAATCGGAGTCATATTAAAATGCCAATCAAAAATACCAATAGCATAAATGACATTTGGCTGTACTAGTTTTACCTGCGCCATTAACACATCTGCTCGCCCTACTCGCTTGCTATAAAAGACTTTTGTTTGCTCATTAAACTGATACCAATTATTTGCTTGAATGTCTTTTAGTTTTTCGCCATCTAAATCTCTTACACTTGTGAAGATAAAATACTCCACTCCCTCTTGGGTCTTGGATACGAGATTGAGTATAGATTGTATAGGCCCACCGGCTTTGTAGGCCGGAGTAAACCAAGGGATGGTGATGAATATGCGTTGAACAGGTTTCAAATTATGTTAGTCTATATTTTTGTGATTATTCTTCGTCTAATGGTTGTTCTGGAAGCTTTGTTCTATTATAAAATGTTAGTCTCCGTTCCCAAACCTTCATCACTACAAATAATACAAAGGAAGTTTTAAATAAATGCCCAAGACTTGTCTGTAAGGCAGTATCTGGCCTGATCGGATAATAAAAAACCAATGGTAAAAATATAATAATGATAGGAATTTTAAGGCTCTTTTTATAAAACCCAATGAGAACTAGATTAAAAAGTAAACCCAACCCAAACATAAAAAGACTACCCCCAACTAGTCCAAAGTTCGCATACCCATCTCCAAGAGCACTGAGACTCATACTGGTATTTTCATTCAACCTTATTCCTGCATATTGATATACTAAAGAGTTATCTCCGGCATTAAGTTTATTAGGGGCAAGAAATCTTGGTAAGATAGCTGCCTCAAAAATTCTATACAACTCCGCTCCATTTGCATAAGGTTCTCTAGCTGGCACGTGGCGCATCACATGGGTCACAATAAAACCCTGATTAATTCTCACAGTAGACCTTCCTAGAGCTGTTTCATCGAACAATTCTCCCGATTTATTCTGACTCTTTACGGCGTCTAAAATTGCATTATTATCTACATTTTGGTATGCATTTGCGCTACGTACAGTTTGTTTCACCTGCTGCAACACTACAATAATTATTAAAAACACAGTGGCAAGAATAGTTTTTATCCAAATCGAAGGCTTAAATTTTATACACATTACGGCAGCCAAAAACACAACCCAAGTAATTAGATCATGAAACATAGTGGAAGAAAGTGACGACAAGAGTATACCACCAAAAACTAATACTATTGGCCATATTTTTAATTTTTTCACGCCTAAAATGACTAAAAATGTTCCTATATATTTAAACCCTGCTATCAAATAGAACACAAACCCAAAAGTTGTAACAATATTTGATGTAAATATTGAAGCCACAAAACCCACACCTATAAACCAATACATCAAATTTGGATTCTTTTTTACAAAGGCCTGAACATTAGTCACATTTACAATCTCGCCTCGCAGCCTACTAAGAATATGCAAACCAAGGATGAATAATACGCAGGCGGGAATTGCATAAGCGTAATATTCATTTTCTGGCACCTGCATCCTGTACTTAAAATACTGTATTTCATTAATTCCGTTATAAGCAAATACAGGTCCTACAAGCATTTGTACGGTCATTAAACTACCAGTGAGATATCTAATTGGAATAACATAGTTTAATGAAAAGAATAAAAGAAGCAATTGATGAAGCGCTATAATTAATCCGATATAAGAGAGGAAAGACATAGTGGGAAAAGCAATAAAGAATCCCACGCTCATTACAAACAGCACTAGCCAATTAAATTTCACACCAAATAAAGAATCAAACATTCTTGTCTAAAATTATATTGATAGAATCTACCATTTTAGAATAACTAAATTTTTGTATGTGCTCTTTGCTGTTTTCAGAAAACTCTGGCAATTGTGCGCTATTACTTTGAAACCAATCCAATTTAGTTTTTAAATCTAACTCATTCCCAGCTTGAAAAACAAAACCATTTTCTCCTTTGATTACAAGATCATCTGCAGCACCACACTTATCACTTACCAAAACGGCACAGCCACAAGCCATTGCCTCGTTTATTGCAAGTCCCCAAGTTTCATTAGGACCTCTAGAAGGCAGGACAAAAATATCGGCAGCATTATATAAGGCCGGCATCTCCGATTGATTTTGGAAAGGCATTAAATGAATATTTGAGATGCCAACCGTCGCTCTTTGGATTTCTTCTCTTAATGGACCATCACCAGCAATGATTAAATGGCTTGTTGGTCCTGCCACAGACAAAAAAGATTGTACTAACAACAATGGGTCTTTCTTTGTCTCTAGTTTTCCTGCAAAAAGAAAGACTAAATCCTGCTGTTCAATTCCTAACTTGACTCTTAACTGCGACGTTGCTCTGTCGCTTTTAAAAAATGACAGATTGATAGCGTGTGGGGCAAAAACTAACTCATCTTCCTTCACAGCTGCTAATTCAAAATATGCCCTATTAGCCTTGCCCACATAAAGAGCATAATCCATGTATTTATAAACGAATCTGAGTACTAAACTTCGTAAATATTTTTTAACAGGCGATTGCTGATCTATCAAAGTGCTGTCACCCCTGAACAAGACTTGAATTTTATTATGAAAATATCTCATCGCCTTAAAATGCGATTTAAAATTCCATCCAAAAACTAAAATAGCGTTAGCATTCCATTTCTCAATTATGGCAGTCAGATCAGGATTATCAATTCCTGCGTAATGATGCGAACCAGGTTGCTTAGCAATGTTTTTTACAAATTCATATTCATAACCACTGAGTAAGTCAATATCCCAATCTATCACTTTTCCAAACCCAGGATCAAACTTGTTCTGCAACACTTGTTCGCCCCAAGTGTAGAAAACTTTGATTTCAAATTTCTTACTGGAAGTCATTTCTCTAAACAAAGGAGCATTGTACTGAATAGGATGCGTTGTTATGATAGCGAGCTTCTTCAAACTTTATTCAACGAGTTTTTTACTTCATTCAAATGCAGACTACTTAGAATCTCAGCGTCAAGATGTTCAGTATTTTCTGGCCACCTTAATTCCTGATAATGTTGATTGTCTTCTTTTATTCGTAGCTGCCAATCAGTTTCTTTAATGATAACTTTTGCATCGCTGAGAAAAGCAGCCCAATAACTAAATGAGCTACTTGGAGAAAGTATTAATATTTTACTTTTACTCATCCAAAGAATATCTAAAATATCCTCTCCTGCAGTCAGGATCTCTACATTGTCTAAACTAAGGATTGGTTTCAATTCGTCTATTGTCCCGTCGGTAAAGATTTTAACAGGAATATTGTATCCATTTACTTGTCGTATCTTATCTAACACAGTAACGAAGTAATCGAGTGCAGTAGCCAAGTGCGAGAGCCGAAAGTCGCCTCTTCTAATATGCATTGCAATATCTATTTCTTCTAACTTATCAAATCTATTCTTTAGTTGCGGTCTCAACATTTCTAGAATAGACCTCTTGATTTCGGATTGATAAGGCCTTAATCCCTTAAACATCTCCGTATCCGTAATCAACATATTAAAAATAATGTTTCCATCGTCCAGGCTTTTATTAAATTGATGGGTAGGATTGACTATCTTTTTGTTCAATAATAAATCTATAAAGATTGACCATCGTTCCTTGATAGTATATTTAATAAAATAACCTCCATAAAACCTGCTATGAGTTTCCCTTCTAAAAATAGCACCCCAATGAATTCTATTCCATCCAATACAATAAAACTTCAAATTATTTTCCTTTGCAAAAACCAACCCTTTTGCCCAAACCAATAACATATTGCCTAGCCCAACCTTCGGTAATCTTACAATCACTCTTCTAGACATCTACAGCTTTATTAAGTAAATTCACTAATTTTTCTGTTACAGCTTTTGCGGAATAGGAATCAAATGAACTAAAATCTATTTGACTTGCATCGTAAGTTTCCGAAAACTTTCTAAAATTTTGAAACGCTTCTAAGAATGCTAATTTCACTTTTTCAACTTCCTTCTCCCCATTGAAGAAAATATATTCTCCAAGCTTTGTTGATTGAAGCAAACCCACAGCTAAACTCTCTTGATGCAAAACAGCCAATAATGGCTTTTTACTGAGTACAGCCTGATAAGTTTTACTAGGCGTATAGTGTGGCTCTGTACTGCCTAAAATAAATATCGCATCTGCCGCTTCTAGATGTACGAGCACATCTAAGTAAGGAATTCTTGCAGGGTATTCAAATATTACATTTTGCCAAAGCCCATATTTTTCTGCCAATGGTTTAATATTATATCCTTGTGCATCGTTGGGCGATTTGCCTGTTCCTATAAAGTGAAATTCGACATCCGAAAATTCTGTTTTATTTTCTTTAATAGAACTAAAGATTGCTTCTAACAGAGTATAGGCTTTGGGGAGCATCGCTCCCGCATATACCAGTTGAAATTTTCTTGGATTCTTTTGAAATAAATAACTGTCTATTTTTAACTCGCCTAGCAAGGTATGATC
>JBBRHK010000154.1:0-7119 GCA_038222815.1 Chitinophagales bacterium | reverse complement strand
GAAAGGCAATAAAGTTTTTTTCCGTAGCGACCGCAACGGTGAGTTTAATTTATATAATTATGACCCCGCAACTAAATTGGTAAAACAACTTAGTTCGAATAACGATTTTCCGGTATCAAGTTTAGAAGGATCCAATGATGGCATTATTTTTTCTCAAGGAGGATATTTGCAACTTTACAACACTGCCAATGGCAGTTCTTCAAAAATAAAAGTGGCTATTGCTGCAGATTTATTAGACCAGCGTGAAAGGTATGTCAAAGGAGATAAGTACATCCGCAGTGGTCATATCTCACCATCAGGATCTAGAGTGGTGTTAGATTATCGTGGAGATATTATTACTATTCCTGCACAAAAAGGCGATGCGCTCAACCTGACCAATTCGCCCGGTGCTCACGAAAAAGAACCTGCTTGGTCGCCCAATGGAAAATCCATTGCCTACTTTAGCGATGCCAGTGGAGAATATAAACTCTACATCAAAAATCAAGATGGCAGTGGAGAACCTCAGATGATAAAGCTGAATGGCTCAGGGTTCTATGCCTACATACACTGGTCGCCAGATAGTAAGAAACTAGCTTTTATAGATAATGGCAGGAAGCTTTATGTTACAGATATTGCCAATGGCAAAACAACTAAAATTGGGGAAGATGTAAATTATCTTCCTGGCGCATTTAGAGAATTATTTGGTAGTTGGTCTTCTGATGCCAGTAACATTGCTTACACCACTATTACGGAAACAAATTTTGAAAAAGCTTGGGTTTACTCATTAGCAGAAAATAAATCTTATGCAATTTCTGACGGGTTATCTAACGTTACAGAACCTGTCTTCGATCCTTCAGGAAAATATTTATACTTACTCGCTAGTACTGATGCAGGTCCAGTCGTCAATTGGTTTGACCAATCGAGCAACGATATGCAGGCTACTAATTCTATGTACTTGATCACCCTACAAAAACAAACTATTTCTCCCTTTGCAAAAGATAATGAGATAGAGGAAGTGAAGGATACTACCGCTGCTAAACCAGTTGCTTCAGCAGATTCAAGCCGTACCAAGTTAAAAATAGACTGGGACGGTATTCAAAATAGGATTGTGGTAGTGCCAATTGGAAATGGAAGCTACAGATCAATACAAGTACCCAAGGAGGGAGAAATCTATTATCTAACCGATGCACCAACAGGTTCCACTCCAACTATGCTGAAAAGTTATAATCTTAAGAAAAAGAAAGAGGAAACTATTATGCCTGCAGATAATTTTACAATAGCTTCAAAAGGCGATAAGATGTTATTTTATACTAATGGCAAATGGGGCATTGCTGCAACAGGTCAAAAACCTGCGCCAGATGCTATGCTCAACACTTCTTTACTGCAAGTAAAAATAGCTCCTAAAGAAGAATGGAAAAATATCTTCAATGAAGCTTGGAGGGTGAACCGAGATTATTTTTATGATGCTAATATGCACGGCGTTGACTGGTCTGCGATGAAGAAAAAGTACGAAGCATTGTTGCCAGACATTGCTAGTACAAATGACCTTTACCGCATTATGCAATGGATGTGTAGTGAGTTATCTGTGGGTCATCATAGATTTGATCTCGCAGGTGATAGACGTGCAACTCCAGATGTTATTCCGGGAGGTTTATTAGGAGCAGATTATGAAGTGAGTAATAATCGTTATCGAATCAAAAAGATTTATGGTGGTCTGAATTGGTCTCCCGAACTACGCTCGCCGCTTACAGAGCCAGGCGTAAATGTACAAGTGGAAGATTACATCTTAGAAGTAAATGGTATGGACGTTACTGCCGACAAAAACTTCTACAGTTATTTTGAAAACACCGCAGAGAAAATCACCAACATCACAGTCGCTTCCTCTGCAACCGGCACTAACAAACGAACTTTAAAAGTTTTACCCATTGCTAATGAAACCGGTCTTCGCAATCGAGATTGGGTAGAAGGAAATATTAAAAAAGTAAACGAGGCGACGAACGGACAGGTAGCTTATGTATATGTGCCTAATACAGGTGCAGGAGGTCACGAATATTTTAAAAGATATTTCTTTCCTCAAGCGAACAAAGCAGGAATTATAGTAGATGAAAGATTTAATGGAGGCGGACAGTTAGCAGATTATTACATTGATATATTAAAACGTCCGCTGCAATCTTACTGGCGTTACCGTTATGGCAACGATCAAAAAGCACCCAATGCCTCTATTCAAGGACCAAAAGTGATGCTGATAGATGAAACTGCAGGCTCGGGTGGAGACTATCTGCCTTACCTTTTCCGCCAGGCAAAATTGGGAACCATCGTAGGTAAAACAACCTGGGGTGGACTTGTGGGCGTTCTTGGTTATCCAGAGTTTATAGATGGTGGTGTGGTAACAGCTCCTAATCTTGCATTCTTTGATGATAAAGGATTTGGAATAGAAAATGTAGGTACGCCTCCTGATGTGGAAGTAGAACAATGGCCTGCAGATGTAATTGCAGGACACGATCCGCAGCTGGAAAAAGCGATATCAATTGTGATGGAGGAACTGAAAAATAATCCTCCGAAAAAAGCACTGGCACCGAAGGCGCCGAATAAAAAAATAAGATGATGGGTTTTGCCTGTTTGATTAAACTCTTTTGTTGATTTTTTGCAAATGGCAACGCTTCATCTACATTATTAAATAATTATACCTAATTTGTTTCTTTAAAATAAACCAATCTTTCTTCTATGTCTAGATTATTACGATTCTTAGTATTTGGTTGTCTTGCCATTTCCCTAAGCTCTTGCTTCGATTTTTTGGAGATTATCACTATTACCAAAGATGGTTCTGGCAGTTATACAACCTCACTGGATGCTACTGCTTTACAAGAACAAATGAAACTAATGGCAGCCTTTGACTCAACAGGAGAAATGGCGTCAGGGTTTAATCATTCTATGGACTCTACCTATCAAGAATCTATTAGAAAATATAAGACGGTAAGTGGAATTACAAACGTTGTAGGCAATACATCTAAAGAAAATGTATATAGTATTTCTTTAGATTTCGAAAACATCGAAGCGTTAAATCGTGCCATTTATTTGGATAAAAATGTAGAGAGTGCAAAAGACATTTACGGTTGGAAGAAAGGAAATCTAACAAGAAAAAACAATGACCTAAAACTAGTGGATGAGGAAGACGAGTCACAAGCAGAAATGATGAAATCAATGATGGAAGAAAACAAATACACGGTCATCGTCAATGCACCCGGCAAAATAAAATCAACAGGAAATAAGGGAGCTGTGATTAGTGAGGATAAAAAATCAGTAACGCTAGTTTCTAAATTGACTGACCTGATGGATAATGCAGCTTCTTTAGGACTTGATATTAAGTATTAATATTTACAAACTAGACGACTACAATTTGAGAAAGACGTAGTAGATGTGAGTATTTCGACTACAAATCAGCAAGCATTTTAAAGCCACCGCTTGCATAGTAAAAAGTGCTTTAAACCCGCCTACTTAGCGCTAGTTTCACAAAATTGAAACAACAAACAAAATCAAACTCTTTATTCACATAATCCTTTAAGCTTCTCTCCTAAACTTATCGCTTTTTCTTCGTCTGCTTTGGCTTCTTTCTTCTTTCCTAGTTCGCAAAAAATTGCCGCTCTTAATCCATAACTTTCTCCTCTATTGGCATCTATCGCTATAGCAGTTTGTATATCTTTTAGCGCTTCTTCATCCCTCTTAAGTTTAAATTTAAAAAAGCTACGGTTGTAGTAGGCATCGCTACTTTTAGAATCGAGTTCCATATATTTATCTAGCGTGACAATTCCCTCCTCGTACATTTGTAAGTTACCTTGGGCAAATGCCTTGTGAAATAACGCCTCATAATCACCGCTATTGAAGGCGAGCGCTTGGTCAAAATACTCAATAGCATTTGCGTATTTTCCTTCAAAGTTTGAAAGTCTTCCTAAAAAAAAGCTACTATTATTTGTCACCATTAACTGATGAGCTTTGAGAAAATATTCCTTTGCTTCCTTATCGCTCGATTTTTTAAAATAGTAAATGCCAGCATTTTCAAATGCAATTTGATAATAAGGATCTAAGACCGTTGCCTTTAGATAATCCTTTAATGCCATTTCCATTTGTCCATCTTTCTCATAGGCCACTCCTCGTGATACATAAGGCGGTGCAGCAGTAGGAAATTTTTCAATTAGTTTATTGTAGGCAGTAATTGCCTCCTTATATTTACCTGCATCAGACAAATCTAATGCTGCATCGTATGCGCTTGTGTAAGTTGTATTACTTACCGTACTGCAATCGCCAAGGTTACTATACCCATATTTATTAGCGGCTTCTTTATCAATCTTTGCTTTTTCTGTATTCCCCATACTACAGTAAGCATAATACCTAGCTCCATAGTATCTACCCACTGCAGGTGCTAGCAAAATGGCCTGAGAGTAGTCTATTGCAGCCTTTTCATATTGTTTTAGTAACTCATAGCAGAGTCCTCTATTGTAGTAATCACCCGCAACGCCCTTGGCAAATAAAAGGAGACTATTGAAGTCGTTAATTCCTTTTTGATATTCTTTAAGTCTAAGAAAACATAGTCCTCTTGTAGCCAAGCAATCTTCATATTTAGGAAAGATGTCTAGAGCCTGTGAAAACTTAGCAACCGCAGATGTGTAATCTTTAGCATCAAAAAGTACGAGCCCCGCTTCGTATATTTTTTTTGCCTCCGGGCTGATGGTAGCTGCAGGACTAACACTATTAGTAGTTTGGGCAAATGTAGTAGAGCTAAAACAAACAGATAGAATAATAAATACCTGCAAAATTTTTATTAATAACATAGTAGTGAATTTTTTTATTAATGATGCGGGGCATCATAAATTTACATACGATAGCGTATAAACTCAAATTAATTTTTGAATTGCGCTAGTAAACGACAGCAAAGAAATATAAAATATTCGTTAGAGAACTCGCAAGTACAACTTAAATCTATCGCCTATAAAAAATGCCGCTTTGGTTTTACAAAGCGGCAAACAATCTTATCAATTAAAAGTATTAATCTATATTTTCTATAATACCTGCAATACCTTGTCCGCCGCCCACACAAGCAGACACCATGCCGTATTTTTTTCCAAGGCGTTTCATATCATTAATCAATTGGATAGAAAGTTTTGCTCCTGTACATCCAAGCGGATGGCCAAGGGCAATAGCGCCTCCATTAATATTTACTTTACTTTCATCAAGATTCAATTCTCTGATAACGGCAAGAGATTGAGAAGCAAAAGCCTCATTCAATTCTATCAAATCAATATCGGCAAGATTCATCCCCGCTTGTCTTAGCACTTTTGGGATGGCTTCTATCGGACCAATACCCATTAGGCGTGGCTCCACACCGGCACTAGCACAATTCACCAATCTTGCAATCGGTTTCAATCCTAACTCATTGACCATTTTTTCTCCCATCACTATTACAAAAGCCGCACCATCACTAGTCTGTGAGCTGTTACCTGCTGTAACTACGCCACCCATAGCGAATGCTGGCTTTAGCTTTGCAAGACCTTCTACAGTGGTGTCTCTTCTTACCCCTTCGTCTGTATCGAATATATAGTTCTTTACAGCCCTTTTCCCTTTCTCATCTACATACACTTGCTCTACATTGATAGGTAAAATCCCAGATTTGAAATATCCTTCATCAATTGCTTTGGCAGCCTTTACGTGACTATTAAAACTAAATGTATCTTGATCTTCTCTACTTACTTTATATTCCTTGGCCACCGCTTCTGCTGTAAGTCCCATACTCAAATAATAGTCAGGATCATCTTTTGCAATCTCGTAAGAAGGAACAGTTTTCCAACCAGCAGTTGGTACTAGACTCATACTTTCTGTACCACCTGCTACGATGCACTCTGCCATACCAGTGCGAATTTTCGCTGTTGCGATTGCAATACTCTCTAATCCGCTAGCGCAATATCTATTGATCGTAATGCCTGGAACCTCTATGCCCAATGCTTTTGCAGCAATGATCCTACCAAACTGTAATCCTTGCTCCGCCTCAGGTACAGCATTACCTACTATTACATCATCTATTCTTTTTGGATCCAGTTGAGGAAGACTCGCCGCTAATCCTTGAATCACCTGCACTGCAAGATCATCTGGTCTAACGAACCTTAATCCACCCTTTTTACTTTTTCCTACGGCAGTTCTAAATCCTGCAACGATATATGCTTCTTGCATTTGTGTAATTTTTTTAAATTAGTTATTTCCTTGTAAAACCTTTAAGGTTTTATAAAGATTATTGTCGTACAAAATCTATAAGGTTTTAGAAACTTTATAGGTTTGCAACTAGTTTTATTTTTCTGAAAGTGAAATACAAACCAATTAATTTTTCATTATTTCAATTTTAAAAATTGGAACAATCACTTTTCTAAAATTCTCCTACAAATATAATAAAAATAATAATTAGTTGTTTATGCAACTTATTTCTTTGTGTTGCTCTCTGGTCATATAAAAAATATAGATTTTAGGTAACGCAAAAAGTTTTTGAAAACATTTTAGGGTTAGAAAGCTCCACAAACAAAAAACCGCCTGTAGAAACAAGCGGTTTGTAAATACTTACTTACACAAAATAAATCCAATCTTTAAGAGTCTTTTGCCATTAGGCAGCTCCCATATTCTCTTTTATCTGAGCTCTAATCTTCCCCTCTATTTCTTTGCTTAGCTCAGGGTTATCGGTCAATAATTGTTTTACCGCTTCTCTACCTTGACCTAGCTTGTCACCGTTGTAGCTAAACCAACTTCCACTCTTTTGCACTATGCTTAATTCAACACCCATATCTATAATCTCTCCCACTTTACTAATACCAGCTCCGTAGATAATATCAAACTCTGCAACACGGAATGGAGGAGCAACTTTGTTCTTAACAACTTTTACCTTAATATGGTTGCCTATTACTTCATCACCGTCTTTTATTTGTGCTTGTCTGCGAATGTCCAGTCTTACAGAAGAATAAAACTTTAATGCATTACCACCCGTTGTTGTTTCAGGATTACCAAACATTACTCCGATCTTATCGCGCAACTGATTAATGAAAATACAGCAGCATCCAGTGCGACTAATACTAGCAGTAAGCTTACGTAATGCCTGCGACATCAATC
>JBBRHK010000153.1:0-7176 GCA_038222815.1 Chitinophagales bacterium | reverse complement strand
TACTGTGAAATTGCCGGAGGTGGCGCTACCGCAGATGCCCATCATATTACAGCACCTCATCCAGAAGGGCTTGGTGCAAAAAATGTAATGATAGCCGCATTAAAAGATGCTGGTATGGATGCTTCAGAAATAGATTACATCAATGTACACGGTACTTCTACACCACTTGGAGATATTGCAGAAACAAAAGCCATCCTAAGTGTATTTAAAGAGAATGCTTACGACCTCAATATAAGTAGTACTAAGAGTATGACTGGCCATTGCCTTGGTGCAGCCGGCGCTCTAGAAGCACTTGCTTGTATTCTTGCAGTAACTAAAGATGTAATTCCTCCTACCATCAATCATTTTACAGACGACCCTGAGCTTGATCCTAAGTTAAATTTTACTTTTAATACTGCTCAACACAAAGTTGTGAACGCAGCGTTGAGTAATACATTTGGTTTTGGAGGTCACAATGCTAGTGTGATTGTAAAGAAATACAAAGCCTAGTTTTTTGCTACACTAATTTCTTTTCTAATAATTTCAATGCGACTTTTGGCGGCGTTTGTCGCCAGAGAATATCATATACTGCTTGTGCGATAGGCATCTCGGCTTGTACTTGTTCATTTTTAATATGCATACATTTACTAGCGTTGTATCCTTCCGCTACCATACTCATTTCTAGTTGTGCAGCTTGCACGGAGTAGCCCTTACCTATCATATTTCCAAAAGATCTATTTCTACTATGTAGAGAATAACAAGTAACTAATAAGTCGCCTAGATATACACTAGCTGCATAATTATGATGCTGCTGTTTTTTCGTCTTGTCTTGTTCTATATAACCTACTTCTGCATTCAGTATTCCTGCCTTGCGCAAGAAGCCCGCCATCTCATCGGCGGCGTTAGCAATAAATACACTCAGGAAATTATCTCCATAACCTAGCCCGTGGGCAATACCTGCGCCTACTGCATAGATATTCTTAAGTACTGCAGCATTCTGTACGCCAAAAATATCGTTACTCACTATCGTAATCGTATATGATGTTGTAAAATAACCTGCGATTTTTGTAGTAATTTCTGTGTCTATGCCAGCAAAGGTGAGGTAGCTAAGGCGCTCTGCTGCTACTTCTTCTGCGTGGCAAGGTCCCATTACAGCAAAATAATCTGACAATGGAAAATTAAATTCCTGGTTTAAATATTCATTCAATAATACGTTCTCTTTAGGGAGGATTCCTTTGATGGCAGAGATTATTTTTTTGCCTTTGAGTGCGGTTGCGTCTAGCTTACTCATTACCTCTACGGTATAGGCAGATGGTATTGCAATTACAATCGTATCAGAATTTTCTATAACTTCTGATAGTTTTGTAGTAAGGGTAATATTAGCTAGATTAAAACCTGCAGCCTGCAGGTAGTCTGGGTTATGCCCACGTTCCTTAAATTTTTCGATTGTCTCCTCTTGCCTGATCCACCAGTAAAAAGCTTGCCCATTATCTGCTAGCATTTTTGCTAATGCTGTACCCCAACTTCCGCTTCCTATTATTCCAAATTTCATCTAATACTTTTTTTAAATGCCTAGTGTTTCAATTGCCTTTACAGTGGCTATTTGGCTTGCATCTTTTTTATTAAATGCTTTACCTTCTGCTATTACTTCGCCATTTATTTTAGCCCCTATAGTAAATAATCGTCGACCATTTTCCAGCTGTTCGTCTATAGTGTCAAAATCTAAAATCATCCCATTTTTACTAGCCCAGCCATACAGCCTGTTCTTTATATTTATTTCTACGTCTTCTAGCTCATTAATAAACATATAGGGTTTTATAATTTGATTGTCAATCCACTCGCAGGTTTTATTATAGCCTTTGTCTAGGAAAACTGCGCCTACTAAGGCTTCTAGCGTATTGCCAAATATTTGAGAGGTTCTTAGCGAGTGGTCAAACTTATTATAACTAGCAATTTTTTTAATGCCCATTTTTAGTGCGACTTCATTCAGTTTTTGCCTATTCACCATCTTACTCCGCATTTCTGTGAGAAAGCCTTCGTCTTTGTAAGGATACTTTTTAAAAAGATAATTAGCAACAGCAGAACCAAGTATAGCATCTCCTAAAAACTCCATCCGCTCATTGTTTTCACTCGTACTTTTTGTGCTACTCCTATGTGCTAAAGCAAGGAGATAAAGATTTATTTTTCTTGTACGAAAGCCTAGCACATTTGCTATATCATCTTTGATACTAGGTTTTTTTGAAAACAGGGAAGATAATATGGTGCTAATTTGTGTGATAGAAATATAATTTATAAACTCAAGGTACGGTTTTTGAGAAACAATTGAACGCAGTAAGAGGTAGCATTTTGTTTTTTAGTATTTCGCTTCCAATTTGTGTCAAATGACAAATAAGTCAGCAGCTATGCCATCTGCCAAAAACTTTCCTTCCTGTGTAAGAATCAGAAAACTATTTTCTTGTTTTAATTGATTTTTGTCTAGAAAAATTTCTGCCATTATTTTTAATTCTTCTAATTGTACTAGTCCGAATTTGCTTTCAAAGGTTTTTAAATTAATACCTTGCTTAGTTCTAAGACTTAGCATAATCATTTCATTTCTTTGTTGTAGTGAGGTCAATTTTTCATCTGTTCTGTAAGCGGTATCATTAGCAAGCGCTTCTATATATTTTTTATTGTCTGCTATATTCCAACTTCTTGTGGCTGCACCATCATAGGAATGTGCTGATGGCCCAAAGCCAAGGTAGGGTTTACCTTGCCAGTAACTGCTATTGTGTTTACTTACAAAACCTTCTTTTGCAAAATTGCTTATTTCATATTGATTTATCCCACGCTGCTGCAATTGGTCAATTAAAAAGTAAAACATTTCTGCTTGCACATTGCTATCCGTATTTTTTTCTTTGCCCTGCATAATATTTTTATGTAGAACAGTTTTTTCTTCAACTGTGAGTGCATAGCTGCTAATATGCGGCACACTAAAATGTAAAAGCTCATCAATGTTTCTTTGCAGAATATCCAAAGTTTGCTTTTGACTACCATAAATTAAATCTGCAGAATAATTTATAAAGCCCGCTTGTTCTATTTGCTGCAGACAAGTTTTGCTTTTTGCTGCATCGTGTGCTCTATTCATCCACTTAAGTTCTGCATCATCAAAACTTTGAATACCTATACTTAACCTATTTATTCCCATTTTTAGCCAAGCTTCTAGGCCAGTAGGATTAATGTCATCTGGGTTTGTTTCTAGTGTAATTTCTACATTGCTATTTACTGTAAAGTAATTCTTAATAGCACTGATTAAAAGTTTTAAGTCTGTCTCACCCAGAATCCCAGGAGTACCTCCACCAAAATAAATTGTATCAACGGGTTCATCAGCTGAACGAAGTGATATTTCTTTTTCTATGGCATTTATCATCGCATCTTTATGCAAAAGAGATGTGCTGAAATGAAAATTACAGTAGGTGCAAGCTTGCTTACAGAATGGGATATGAATGTAAATGCCAGACAAAAGTTTTAGTTTTATATCTTAATCAGAAAAAATAGCAGTTTGCCAAGGTTACAATTTATGATATTGTGTGTATTGAATTTAATGTTTTTTACATTTTGCCCCACGTTATTACTTAATGCTCAGCAAAACGACTCTTATAATGTAAAATATCAAATTGTTGATAAAGATAAAGTAGCTGATGTCAGCTACCTCAAATTACAAACCAATTTTCGCACAGAACTAGAAGCCAAAACCTACATTAATCAAATACCAGCTTTATTGATGAAGTCTGGTTTCATAGCTGCTTCGATAGATTCTTCTTGGGTAATAGGGAATACTGTATTTGTAGATTTATACTTAGGTCAAAAAGTTGATAGATTTTTATTAAACACTGATTCACTTGACAAAGAGGTAAAGATAAATGCTGCTGTCTTACTAAGACGAGTGCAGTCAAAGACGTATGACAATACTTCATTTACATTATTACAAAATAGCATCCTAGAGTATTACGGTAACAACGGATATCCATTTGCTAGTGTTTATTTAGATGAGGTGATGATTGAAGCTTCTAGTATGAAAGCGACTATTAAGGTAAATAAGGGAATGCTATATAAAATTGATAGTATAAGGATAATAGGAAAGGGAAATCTCAACAACCGTTTTTTAGCAGCACATTTATCTATACCCAATAATAGTAATTATAGTAGCAGCAGGCTAGAGCAGATAGATAAAAAAATATTGGAGCTGCCTTATATTCAATCTATACAGCCATCTGATATTACGATGCTAGGTACTGGTGCAGTAGTAAATTTATATCTCAAGCCGAAGAAAAGTAATCAAGTAGATTTTCTCGTAGGTTTTTTGCCCAACAGCACTCCGGGTGGCAAATCACAACTTACTGGTGACGTAAAACTCGATTTAAAAAATGCGCTAGGCAATGGGGAAAATTTTCTTTTTAAATGGCAATCGCTACAACCTAGGTCTCCGCGGCTTAATATAGGATTTGATCAACCTTACATTTTGAAATCTGCTTTTGGTATTAATTTTCTGTTCGATTTATATAAACGAGATAGTAATTACAGACAAGTAAATGCTCAGATAGGTACTGAGTTTCGGCTTAGGGATAACCAAATAGGTAAGCTTTTTTTGAGAGTACAAAATAATAGCATTCTGCAAGGTGCTATAGATACGAATCAGATTAGACTCACAAGAACACTTCCTGCAGACGCAGATGTTACTTCTATAAGTGCTGGTATAGCCTACGAACTTGCTAAAACAAATTATAAGTTTAATCCTAGGGTGGGCTCTGAGATCATTTTTAATACAAGCGTAGGAACAAAAAGTATTAAGGTTAATAACGAAATAGCTCAAATCAAGGACCCTAACTTCAACTTTGCGTCTTTATACGATTCTATTTCTAAAAAATCTTATCAGCTGAGGATGCAGCTGACTGGTGCTCATTATTTCCCGGTGGGTAAAAAAGCTGTTGTAAAGGCTGGAATAAATAGTGGTTGGTTTGCAAGCCCAGTCGTTTTTAGGAATGAGCTCTTTTTAATAGGAGGTTTTAAAGTTTTAAGGGGTTTTAATGAAGAAGCTTTTTTTGCAAAACAATATGGTGTAGCCACAATCGAATATAGATATCTCACAGGAAGAAATTCGCATTTGTTTACTTTTATTGATGTGGCAGCAGCGCAAAATAGAGTTCAGAATTTATCGAAAAATAATCAGTTTGTAAGTGCTGGCGTAGGTATCGTCAACGAAACAAAATTTGGACTACTCAATCTAAGTGTTGCTGCTGGAAAGAGAAATGATGTAGACTTTAATATCAGAGAAGCTGTAAAGTTGCATTTTGGATACGTTAACTTTTTCTAACAGATATCAGTTTGATATAATTTTCTCTAAGAGGAATTGCCAGTTTCTAATTTAAAGTCGATACTAAAGTTTTACTTTTGGCAAAATTCAAACCTTTCTTTTGTCTATCAGAATCCTTTTTTTATTATTTTGTTTGGTAATGTTATCGCCCATTACGAGTACTGCCCAGCAAAGGGATAGTACTATTGTAGCAGCAGTTATTGACAGCGTAGCCACAAGGGAAGTGGTAAAAACCTCAGCGCTAGAACAAATTTTAAAGGAAAATATTTTTTTGAATGTAGATACTGCAGCGCAAGTATTTACACAAGCAGAACGGAAGCAAACAGGCGCTTACAATCTTTATTTTTATGTTATTTTAGGGTTAGTATTATTCTATGCGTTTTTCTTTTTCTTTTTTAGAAAATACGTATCGGATGTATTTAGGCTTTACCTCAATACATCGCTCAATAAATCTCAAATTACGGATCAATTAAGACAGGACGAGCTGCCCTCTTTATTGTCTAATGTTATATTCATAGTGGGTATGGGTCTTTTTGCTACCCAAATCATTTCTCCAAATGCTGGTGAAGAAATAAATAAATTGGAGTATTTGGCATATATATCTGGTTTATTGGCGGTAATCTATTTAGTAAAATATTTTAGTTTAAAATTTACGGGTTGGGTAAGTAGTTTCTCTACCCAAGCGGGGCTCTATATTTTTATTGTATTTGTGGTGAATAAGGTTTTAGGATTTATCATACTTCCGGTAGCAGTCATTGTTGCACTAGGTAGTAGTAGTATAAAAGAACCTGCTGTAATCATAGGAATTGTAGTAGTTTTTGCGTTATTGCTTACAAGATTTATAAAGGCTTTTAACATCATAAGATCAAATGCAAAAATTCAAATTTTGCATTTTGTCATATTCATCATTGCAGTAGAAGTATTGCCTCTGATGCTCCTATTCAAGGCAGGAAAAATGTTTTTAACCAATTTGTCTTAATTTCGTATCTATTACAGAAATTGTAACATGCCCCCAAAATCGCTACCTAAGCACCCTATAAAATCTATTCTTATTTCTCAAGCCAATCCGGCTGGGAATAAATCCCCTTATATTTCTCTTGGTGAAAAGTATAAGTTAGAGGTAACGTTTTGTCCTTTTGTAGAAATAGCTCCCGTTGAAGTAGGAGACTTTAGAAAGCAAAAAATTAATTTAGCAAATTTTACAGCAGTAATATTTACTAGCAGAAATGCCATTGATCATTTCTTTAGAATTGTTACTGAAACAAAGACTAATATTTCTCAAGAATTAAAGTATTTCTGCACTACAGAGGCGGTTGCATTATATCTTCAAAAATTTATACAATACCGTAAGCGTAAAGTTTTTTATGGGGCAGATGGTAGCATTAAAAATCTACTCTCAGTAATAGAACGCCACGTGGCCAATGAGTCTTTCCTTTATCCTTGCTCAGAAGCTTTAGATGGTGAAATTATTAAATGGCTACAAAATCAAAAATCTGTTTTTGCGACTCCAGTCATTTATAAAGTGATAAGCTGCGAAATAAAACCATTGCTTCAAAATTCATTTGACATTATTTGCCTTTTTACACCAGGTGGTGCAAAAAGTCTTTTATCACAAATTCCAAAAATCGCAGATAGTAAAACTTTAATCGCTTGCTATGGTGACACTACGATAAAGAAGGCTACCGAGCTAGGTATGAAAGTACATATACCTGCACCTACTGACGATTGTAAAACGATGGTAAGCGCTTTAGAAAATTATTTTAAGCAAGTAGATTGCTAATTAGTTTTTTTTAGTTGTTACTTAGTGCTATGTCAGCACCAAATCCAATTCATACAAATAAATTAAT
>JBBRHK010000152.1:0-7210 GCA_038222815.1 Chitinophagales bacterium | reverse complement strand
TGGCACAAATGTGATTCCTGTATCTGATCCATATAGAGCATTGCCATATTCTAGCAGTTTTTCCCATGTTAATAATTCAATTCCGGAGACTGTTGCAGCAACGGTATTCAATACAAATGCGGTCACCTCTGATAATATTGTGGATTGGGTTTTTGTAGAGTTAAGAAATAATAATTCTTCACCAGGAAACACTGTGTTGCAAACTAGAAGTGCATTATTACAGAGAGATGGAGATGTAGTTGATTTAGACGGTGTGAGTCCGCTTACCTTTAACAGGCTGGCTACTGGCAGCTACACTATTGCAGTAAGGCATAGAAATCATATAGGATTATCTACTGATCCTGGCACGTTTACTCAGGCTCTGGGAGAAACAAAATCTACCATTGTCGTTACAGATTTTAGTACTGCTACGGATGCTCAAATATTTGGCACTGCCTCAGCATTCACTACCTCGAGTGATGGTAGGATTATGTTGTGGGGCGGGAATGCAAATTTTAATAACAACACGAGATATTCTGGTCTTAGTAACGACAAAGATTATTTGTTGGTAACCACATTAGGCAACAACACTGGTGGTTTCATTAACAATGTGTATTCTAGTGCGGATCTTAATATGAATAAGATTGTAAGGTACTCTGGACTAAATAATGACAAAGATTTTTTACTAATCAATGTATTAACTAATAATACTGGTGGATTTAGAACGCAGGCATTACCCAATTAAAAAATAATATTATGAAAAGAATTTCACTAATAATAGTAATAACATTTGTCAGTCTATCTGCTACATTTGCCCAAGTAATGCAAGCAAGTATTGGTATTGGAACTGCTGCAAATAGAATTAAGATATATATACGCCCCACGGTAGCCGTAGCTGGTACTATTTCCACTATTCAGTTTGATGTGGCCATTGCAACTACAATTTCGCCTGTACCTACTCTTTCTTTCGTGGGTATTCCAGCATTTGGAGGATCTTGGACCATTCAACCTCATTATATTGAAGATGGATTTAGGCATTATGATCTCACGTCGACCGGTGGGGTGCCTTTAACTTTGGCCGCAAATACAGAATTAGAAGTAATGGAACTTGAGTTCACAGGCTCAAATGTTGGTGCGACAGATGTATCGCTCTACACTTTACCAGTTGGTGGTGTAACGACTGGTAATGGATTGTTTTTGTGTACAGGTGATATAAATTCAGTAGAAGGGCAATTATATTATAACAGAGGGGGAGTAACTGTAATTAATAATAATAGCTACACTGGTGCTTTACCATCTTCTGCTACTATAAGTAATGTTGTTTTACCTGTAGCCTTCTTATCATTTAATGTACAAAAAGGACAAGATGAGGCTCTTCTAAATTGGACAATTGAAAACGCAGACTTATTTACACATCATTTTGATATAGAGAGAAGTACCGATGGGATAAATTTTGAAAAAGTAGGCTCAATACCTTTCAACGCTGCGCTTAATGGTGCATATAATTATACAGACCCCAATATTACAATTTTACAAAAGTCGATTGTGTACTATCGAATTAAGAGTGTGGATGTAAACGGAAGTTATAAGCTGACAGAGATAAAGAATTTAAGATTCGATAAGGCAAAATACAACGTTTCCGTATATCCAAATCCTGCTACTCGTAATATTACTTTATCGTTGACTGCTGATAATGCATCCACAATAGCTCTACGAATCTTTGATGCCGCAGGACAGCAGGTGAAAAACACGCAAGTGAAAATGCAAAAGGGCGTAAATCTTATACCCCAAGATGTAAGTAATTTAGCAGCAGGCACTTATCAGATTTTGCTTGTTTTAGATGGAGAGAAGATATCAGTACCGTTTATTAAAGCAAATTAGTATAAGTTCAACTATTTAAGGTTTAGGTTTTTTAAGGATTGAGCAAAAAGTCCCCTAGTCAGCTAGGGGCTTTTTATTGCACCACAGAATATTTCACGCAGCGTATAATAGTAGAAATATGCCATTTATTTAGGCAATAAATGCCTACTTTTGCAGCCTTATTTAAAAAAATATATACGCTATGAGTGGCGCTTTAAAAGAGGTAAGACTTAGGATAGTAAGTGTGCAGAGTACGCAGCAAATTACCAAAGCAATGAAAATGGTGAGTGCGGCAAAGCTCAGAAGGGCACAAGATGCTATTACGCAAATGAGACCCTATGCACAAAAGTTACAAGAAATGCTTGGCAATATTGTAGCTAGCGCAGAGGGAGACGTAAAGATGGCATTAGCTGAAGAAAGAACGCCTGAGAGGGTAATGGTAATTGTGGTTACAAGTGATAGAGGTCTTTGTGGCGGTTTTAATAGTAATCTTATAAAGCTTACCAAAGCGGTAATCAACAAGAAATATTCAGCTCAATTTGCAGCAGGTAATGTTACCATTTTACCTCTAGGTAAAAAAGGGTACGAGCATTTCACAAAAAATGGTTTTAAGGTAGAAGATAAGTTCTGGGAAATATTTAGTGGACTGAGTTTTGTAAAAGTGCAGACCGCTGCGGCTTATGCAATGAAGGCATTTGAAAACAAAGAAGTAGATGCAGTGGAACTTGTATTTAGCGAATTTAAAAATGCTGCAACGCAAGAATTTATCGCCGAGCAATTTTTGCCAATTCAAAAGCCAACTAAGATAGACGGTGCAAAAAAATCAGACTTTATTTTTGAACCCAATAAAGAAGTTCTAATTGAGGAGTTGATGCCAATGATATTAAATACCCAGCTTTACAAAGCAGTGTTAGATAGCAATGCAAGTGAGCACGGAGCAAGAATGACTGCGATGGATAAGGCAAGCGAAAATGCAAATGAATTATTGAAGTCTTTAAAGATTAGTTATAACAGAGCAAGACAAGCGGCTATTACAACAGAGCTTACAGAGATTGTAAGTGGTGCTGCTGCACTTCAAGGATAAGGGTTTCACAATAAATTTTTTATTGGCTTTCGTAGCTATTTCATATGGATATTTCTACCATCATACCACACGTTGAGGCACTTATTTTCGCAAGTGATAAACCATTATCTTCTTTAGAAGCAATGGAACTTATCAATTCCGCTATGGGCTTTATAGATGATGTAACTACAGAAGAGCAAATTCAATCTGCCATTGAGGGGATTCAAGAAAAGTATGCTACCGATTTTTATTCTTTTGAGCTCGTGCAAAGTGGAGGTGGATGGCAATTCCTTACAAAATCTATTTACCACAAAACGGTAGCCCAGCTTAACGGCGATAAGTTTATAAAAAAATTATCTACAGCTGCTTTAGAAACCCTCGCTATTATTGCCTACAAGCAGCCAGTAATGAAGTCAGAGATGGAAGCGATTCGTGGTGTAAATTGTGATTACGCAGTTCAGAAGCTTTTAGAAAAAGATTTAATTATCATCAGTGGTAGAAACGAAGATGCAGTAGGCAAGCCATTGATTTATGCAACATCAAAATCCTTTATGGATTACTTTGGTATTAATAGCGCAGATGAGTTACCAAAAATTAACGAGCTTCTGCTTGATAAACTTACCGAAGCAACAAATGTACAAGCAATAAGAGATCAGCAAGCACAAGATGAAATAGCTGCTGCATCTGAGGACGAAATGGAGTCTCCTACACTCTTCACTCAATCAGAAGAAGCCGTTGTAGAGGATACACCCACAGCTACTAAGGTAGAGCAAGATGAAACTACTTCTGAAAAAGATGTTGAATCTACAGAAACAGAAGCCTAAGCATTTAACATCTTTCTAAGTGCAATCAAATTCAACGATATCAATAGCAGATCTACAATTGACAGTAGACGGTTGGATCAAAAAATACGGTAAGCGTTATTTTAATGAACTTACTAACCTTGGAATTCTCACGGAAGAAGTGGGTGAACTCAGCCGCCACATTACAAGGATTTACGGTGAACAATCTTATAAATTACCAATACCTAGTGAAGAAGAACAAAAGGAAATGCTAGCTGATGAAATGGCGGATGTACTTTGGGTGCTTTGTGCTTTAGCGAATCAAACTGGTATAAGCTTGACCGATTCTATTGCAAAAAATATACAAAAGAAAACAGAAAGAGACGCAGATAGACATCAAAATAATTCTAAGCTTTAGATACTATTCAAATTAAAATCTAGGAAAAGCTAATATTCATTAACTCGACTAGCCTTGCCTAAATTTCTATTGTTGTTTAGATATTTATATCTCCATCTTTACCTAGCTCCTGTTTCTCACCTGTTATAAATCCAACGCCCATTTTTACCAACGAAACTAAAGCGTTGCTTTTTGGTTCCCAGTAATGTGCATCTTGTGGTGTAATTTTTATCGCAGTAATATTGGGGTCTTGTTTTCCATCAAACCAATTATCATCTGACTTTACATAAAGCTTTTCTATAATTGATTTATCGGCACTGATAGTGGCTTTCCCAAATACAGTAAGAAATTCCATAGAGCCTGCTTTACCATAATATAATTGTGCAATTCCTTGCTCAGTTATGTTTTTGTTATGCTCACTATTTTTATTACTTAAAAACCAAATATTACCTTGTTCATCCACTTCCTTTGTACTCATAGGAACAGCGTGAGCTGCTTGTGCACCAAGGTTAGTGGCAAGAAATGCAAAGTCGATTCCTGTAGCGAGATCTCTTAATTTATTTACGGCTTCGTTAGTGGTTAAATTCTCTTGACTCATAATTATTCTTTTTTTATTTTAATAATATGAATCTAGTAAGGTAAATATTGTGCCAAATAGTTGTTATGTGTGTCCAAAATGATCTGCGCCTAGGATTAATAGTTTTATTGAAATTAATTCGACAAGTCAATTTATAATTCCAAAATAAAGTTTCACCTAAACTGCCTTATGTTGAGTAATTTGCTCACCATAAAAAAGACAAGTTTTATCTCAACAGTTCAATATTTAGAATACTGTCAAGTAAAAGGCTTTCAAACTTTACTCTAAAAGACTTTAGATACCTTTTATAGAATACGTACTATTGGTCAGATTTTTTTGACTCCTGCTCCTTTGCTGGCACTACAGGTGTCAATGCAGGCATTACTTGTGGAGCTGAAGTTTTTACTTCTGCCGGCTTACTATTCAATGGTGCACCTACAGAAATATCGCAACGATGACCCGGTTCCCCATGAGCAGGATTCATACCTGGCGCAGTGGTTGTTTTTGTAGTTGGATTTGCAGTGGTGGTAATAGTTTGAGCTTGAGGTTGAGTTACAGTCGCACTAGGAGCTGAATTAAGTGGACTTCCTACAGGAATTTCACATCTATGACCAGGTGCACCGTGGGCAGGATTCAAGCCGTTTGATGCAGAAGGAGTATTATTTACAGCCGTAGGCGGGGCTTGTTGAATAATTTGAGGCATAGTAGCTGCACCAGCTTGTTGCTGTACTGTTGGTAAGGGTTGACTAGTACCCGGAACTCCTCCAATATTAGAAGGATTGATGTTCATATTTCCTTGTGCAGTAGCACTACCTACGCCAGTATCAGTTTGTACGCTAGTATTCTCTTCAGGCATTATGGACTTATCGTAATCTTGAGATTTATTTGCATTGTCGCAAGAAATCATTGACAATACTAAGAAGGCACTTGTAAGCGCAATTGTAATTTTCATTTCGGCTATTTTTGCAAAAGATACTTAATTATTTATTACTAACATCGAGCTTTTATTCTTTGCGCTGAACTACATAGTTTTTTATATAGTTTTTTACTTTTATATAAGAAGATTTTAATTGTTATTTGAGCTGCTCCAGGGGAGGTTATCAACAACTTTTAGTGTATAATTTAATTGGTTTTGCGCCTAAAATAGATACACCTTTGATAAGAGGAAGGGAGTTTATTTTGCGTAGAAATGCTTATTTTATTTTCGATTAAAATTATACTGTGCTGATGAGGCTACTGTTACTTGTTATATTTTTTTCTTGTTCTTTCTTTGCCACTAATGCACAAACAATTAGTTTTAATAATGCATTGCCTCAATTTTGCCCCGGCAGCAACATTACACTTACCGCAACTAATGTTCCAGCGGGTACTATAACCTGGTTGACTTCTGCCACACTAGCAGGTCCTTACACAGCGGTAGGAATAAGTAGCCCTAATTTAATTGTAAATGCACCTGGGTATTACACAGTATCTGTAAATAGTAGTCCAATAGTTTACTATGATACTGTACAAGTTACCCAGTCTATTTCACCAGTTACTAGTTTTATATTTAACAATAACAACACCTGTTCGCTTACTCCAGTTGCGTTTACTAGCAATACTACCAGCGGCCTTGCACCATATAGTTATGCTTGGACTTTTGGTGATGGAGGAACTTCAATATTGGCAAACCCTATACATAGCTTTACTGCTTTGGGTTGCACAAGCTCTTCTTTCCCGGTAAAACTGGTGGTTACAGATGCATTAGGCTGTAAAGATTCAGTCACCAATAATATTACTGTATTACAAAAGCCAGACTTGCGTTTACAAGACAATGATGTGTTTTCTCCATTTAGTAATTGTGACAACGCACCCACAACAGCTAACCCAAACTTCGTACTTACGGTTTCTAATATTTCTCCAAATGTAGCTTGTATTGCATCCTATACGCTCGACTGGGGTGATGGATCACCAATAGTAAATAATCCAGTGTTTCCTTTATCGCACACGTATACGCAGCTTGGCGCTTTTAATCTAGTATTTTCTGGAGTAGGTACTAATGGTTGTTCTGGTTCTCAAACTTATGTAGTGGGCAATCAACAAAACCCAGCAGGTGGCCTAGCAACATTTGGAGCTACGACTGGCCTTTGCGCACCCATAACCATTCCATTTATTATTACGAATTGGCAGAATAATTCTCCAGGTACATTTTATACCTTAGATTTTGGTGACGGAATTTCTGTTACATTAGCCCACCCTTTAAACACTGCAGATACTGCTCAAACAGTATATCACACCTACAGCAATTCTTCCTGTCCAATAGGAACCTACACAGCTACCTTACGAGTTATTAATGCCTGCGATAGTACGCCCTATACAGCGGGCAATATTCAAATACGAAAGGGGCCTCAGTCAGATTTCGACATCTCTCCCAGTCCAGGTTGCATAGGCACTCCAACTTGCTTCATAAATAATACGGTGTATGGCAGTACAGGTGCTTCTTGTTCTAACTCAACTGTTTTTTCTTGGAATTTTGGAGATCCTAGTAGTGGTGTGAATAATACCTCATCTCT
>JBBRHK010000151.1:0-7217 GCA_038222815.1 Chitinophagales bacterium | reverse complement strand
AAGGGTGACATTATTTGTTTTTTTCTGTTAAACAGCTGAATTATGTGCCACTCTTCCAGGGTTTAAGAAACAGAATTTTATTAAATGCTGTAATAATCTCATCCCTTCGGGATTGGTGCATACGATGGATAAAATTTATTTTATCAGATTGCTGATTCGCTACCTTCGCTTCTAAAATTCAAATTATACAATTTAATATAATTTTAATTTCAAGTTTTCAACTAAAATAATATTTACAAAGCAACCCTTCCAGCCGCTGTAATTTTCAATGTATTTTTATCCTGCAAATACACCACTATTGCCTGTTTGCCATCATTGCCGCTAGAAGCAGACTGGTCAATTGTGAATGTACCATTTGCCGAAGGCGGTATACTTTCAAAATTCCGCACTACATTATTACTTTGCAGCGTACGGCCACTATTTTCCCCTCTTTTTATTTTGGTAATTTCTTGCTCGGAAACTAGTGCAATGTTTAATTTTTTATTTTGGAAATCGCCATCTATTTTATACGTTACTTCCCATTCCTCCCCTTTTTTTACTGCAACAAGATTTGAAAAATTGGCCTCAGCATTTGTCTTCAATGCCTGACTCAGAGCGGCTTTTAAATTACTAGCATTCGATCCCACAAATTCCCTCTGTCCATTTACAACCATCTGCGGCGTATAAGCACTATTAAGTTGCATTTGCCTTACATAATCATATTGCCTTTGAGAGTAAAGCATATCACTAAACGGATCTTTCCACCCTAGTCTATCCCAATAATCTACGTGAAAAGAAAGCGCATAAATGGATTTGCCTTTGTCTTCCTGTATTGTTTTAGTAAGCAACTCATCTGCGGGCGGGCAACTGCTACAACCTTGGGAGGTGAATAATTCGATAACTGCAATGGGTTGAAACTTACCATCAACTTGCTCGGTAGGAATTATATTGGTATCAGTTTTTGTAAGATCATTAGGGGCTGTATTGGCTACGCAGCTAATAGCGGCTATTAAAATGGATATTGGACTAAAGACACTCAAGAAATTTTTCATGGTCAATTTTTAGGGTTTGTATATTTTAATGTACGAATCTGCCTGTCATATAGTTGAAAGGGAAATTAATCTTAACAGAAATTGTGATTAGTAACATAGGTAGCAAAAAATATAAAGTTTATTTTCAGTAAATATTTATTGTTAAACAATAAATATTTATATCTTTACATTAAAATTATAAAATTATGAAAGCGAAAAATAGTTGGATGTACCATATATTACACATCCTTGCTTGGGTCATTTTTGTAGGGTTATGCATTGAAGCCGCTGGGCTAATTGTGAATGTTATCATGAGGGAGATGGCATCCGAGACTACGGTAAAGAAATTGTGGATGTTAATCGATTTGTCCAGTATTTATGCTACTGATAAGAATATTTACTTTCAAGTGGTAACCGCCATTATTGTAGTGGCAGTATTAAAAGCCATTCTATTTTACAAGATTGTTGAGCTATTCTCCACTCGCAAGTTGGATTTACTTCAGCCTTTCAATATGATGGTAGCTAAGTTTTTAAAAGATCTAGCAGTTTTTTCAATTGCCATTGGAACTATTTGTATTGTAGGCGCAAAATTTTCTCAAACTGCGATGGAGAGGGGCGTTGTACTTCCCTCGAATGAGATTCTGCGTTTTGTAGGGGGCGATGTTTGGATTTTTATGGGGATAATACTTTTAGTAGTAGAAATAATATTTAAAAGAGGTATCGATATTCAAAAAGAAAATGACTTAACTATATAATTATGGCCATTATTGTAAACTTAGATGTGATGATGGCAAAACGAAAAATGTCATTAAATGAGCTATCAGAAAAAGTTGGACTCACCCTTTCTAATCTCTCTATTTTAAAAACTGGTAAAGCAAAGGCTATTCGCTTTTCAACCCTAGAATCGATTTGCCAGGTGCTTGATTGCCAGCCGGGAGATATTTTAGAGTTTAGAGAAGGAGAAGCATAACAAATTTTTATAAGTTGTTTGAGGATGTCAAATGACTGCATTATGACCTTAAGATGGCATTAGAAATCATTTTTCTAGTTAATTTTGCATTCCTAAATCATCATTTTGCATTTGTCTTTTAGTAATTCTACATATAGTGATACGGCCCTCGCCAATACTTGGCAATTAGACAACCTTGATCGTAGTTTGATGTCTGCCTCTTCGCTTTCTTTACCCGGCTCTGTACAGTTTATTGCAGAAAGATTTGAAGCTAGCGCAGAGGCGGAAATAGATAATAAAGCCTGTATTAGCTATATCAAATCTGCTAATGAACATACGTCGGATCTTTTACAATTATCATTCTGTATTCAAGGAAAAGTATATTGTAACGAATCGAGTAAGCGTTGTGAGAACTGTCCTATAGATTCTCAAGGATGTGCCGAGGAAATGAAGACGGTAGATTTGTTACAACTTCAATTTTCTCAAAAATACTTACAGCAATTTTTGCCTACGCAGAATGACAATAATAATCTTCTGACTAGTTTGAATATCCTGAATCAAAAGGCTGGTTTCGAAGAACACTTCAGCATTTCAGGAAAATTAAAATCCGCTATCAACGCACTTGTAAGCCATACGTACGAAGGTACAATGGCAAATATTTTTGTAAATGCGCAACTACAAATGGTTTTGCTGTATAGCCTAGAAAGCCAAGCCAACAAACAGGAAGCTCCAGTTTTTGTATGTAAGTTTCTCGCCAATGACGACGACAGAAAAAAAATATTAGCAGCGAGAGACGTGCTCATTAAAAATATAAATACACCCATCACTATCAAGCAACTGAGCAGGAAAGTCGGGATCAATGAGTGTTATTTAAAGAAAGGATTTAAAGAAGTTTTTGGTAGTACCATCTTTGAGTTTTATCAAACGCAGCGTATGGAACACGCTAAATATTTACTCTACGAAAAAGGGCTTACCGTTACAGAAGTTTCTGAGCTCCTTAATTATTCGTCCATCTCTCATTTTAGTACTGCTTTCAAGAAACAAACGGGAATTAAGCCTTGTGAGTTGTTGAATAGATGAGTATAGTTGTGAGTGGTGAATGGTAAGTTGTGAGTTTTTTTAATGAGATAATAATTTGGACTTGGACATTTATTTTTTTATTGAAGAGTGGTCATAGCTTTTATTTGTTTGAATTGTTGAAAACAATATTCTGCAATTTCTAATACAAGTGTTTACTTCTGTGTTTTCTGCGTTAATGCAAATTACAAAAGAAGCTTAAGAAACGCTGTCATCGCAGTTACCGTTACTTTAGACGTGTGTAAAAAACATTAAGCATCCATATATTATTAATCACTTTCGTAACTGTCAAATTAAGGGTTAAACAATAAAGTAGTACAAAACCTCGATAGAGAGCTTTTTAAGGCTAGGAATATTAATTGAATTGATGCTGAAGCATTTGAAATAAATACTTTTAAAAACTCATACCAGTTCGCCGCGGCGAATGCAGAGACGCCTTGAAAGCTAGGCTTTTGCTTTAGCAAAAGGAGGCGCAATGACCGAAGGGCATATTGCGACGTCCTATATTTCACAGCGTCGGCGCAAATACGATGCCCCGCGGCAAAGAGCGATTACAAGAGTGGAAAAAGAATACTGTTGTGGTGGATTTAGAAAAATTAGGTAAATGCCTTCCAGCAATAATTAAGATGTAGATTTTGCTTTCCATCACTAAATTTCCAATCCCGATAGTTATCCAAACAACTCGCCAAAATAATATTACACAGCGAATCTGCGATAACGGCGAAAGCAACGTAAGAAGAAAAACTTATTTAGAAACTGTACTGCGCCAGAAAACTATTGCCCTTGATTTTCAAATTGCTAAATCAACTAATCTTCAAATCGTTTTTTTTCCTTTCATCACCAAATCAACAAATCACCAAATCAACAAATCATCAAATCATCAAATCCAACTTTTATCAGTAAATTCATTTATAATTTTTACTATGGATACAGAAAAAACATACAATAAATCAAGGAGAGATTTTTTTAGAAAGTCAACCGTCATAGCTGCAAGTGTTGTAGCAGCGCCGATGTTATTGAAGGCTAACGAGCACGAAGAAAAAATATCTATGCTCTTCGAGCAAATGGATTTAAATCTCACCGTAAATGGCAAAGCCTATCAGCTTTCTGTAGAGCCAAGAACGACATTATTGGATTTACTCAGAGAACAATTGCAGCTCACCGGCACAAAAAAAGGTTGCGACCACGGGCAATGTGGCGCCTGTACGGTGCACGTAGATGGGCAGCGAATTAACTCTTGCTTATCGCTTGCTGTAATGAATCAAGGTAAAAAAATTGACACAATAGAAGGCTTAGCTACCGGCGATACTCTGCATCCTATGCAGGAAGCATTTATAAAACACGATGCGCTACAATGTGGTTATTGCACACCCGGGCAAATTATGTCGGCGGTGGCTTGTGTAAGAGAAGGCCACGCCAATACGAAAGACGATATTAGAGAATATATGAGTGGTAACATTTGCCGATGCGGCGCTTACCCTAATATTGTGGATGCCATAGAAGAAGTAAAAAAAGGAGGAAAAAAAGTATGATAGCATTTGATTACATAAGAAGCCAATCTGTAAAAGATGCCTTAGCGGCAAAGGCAAAGAGCAGCAATGCAGCATTCATAGCCGGCGGTACTAATCTGGTAGATTTTATGAAGAAGTATGTCGCTACTCCTGAGAAGGTAATCGACATCAGCAGATTGCCTTTACAAGAAATTGTGGCAGATGCCAAGGGGTTGAAAATAGGTGCGATGGCGAGTAACACCGCCGTAGCGGAGCACAAAACGGTACAAGATAAATTTCCGCTGTTGTCAATGGCATTGAATGCCGGCGCCTCTCCACAATTAAGAAATATGGCTACCGTGGGTGGTAATATGCTACAGAAAACGAGGTGCGGATATTACTATGATATTGCAATGCCTTGCAACAAGCGAGCACCCGGTACAGGCTGCCCTGCCAAGGATGGAGAGAATAGAATGCACGCTATTTTTGGTACTTCGCAAGAATGTATTGCTGTACATCCTAGCGATATGTGTGTGGCCTTGGCGGCGCTAGATGCTACAGTAAATTTATCTATCGCAAAGGGGGAAAGAACAATGCCTTTTACAGATTTTCATAGGTTGCCTGGGAGTACGCCAAGTATAGATAATGAGCTAGGGGCAAATGAAATGATTACTAGCATTCATATCCCTAATAATAAATTTAATAAATCTCATTACTTAAAAATAAGAGATCGTTCTTCCTATGCCTTTGCGTTAGTTTCTGTTGCGGTGGCGATGCAGGTGACAGATGGCATTATAGTAGATGCTAGAATTGCGATGGGTGGCGTGGCACACAAGCCTTGGAGGTTGAGAGAAGTAGAACAATTCCTAAAAGGTCAGCCAGCAGTGCAGGAAAATTTTGCCGGCGCAGGTAGAATATCAATGAAGGAAGCGAAAAGCTTTGGACACAATGATTTTAAAATAAAGATGGGTAAAATAGCCGTGCAAGAAGCATTGCAGCTGGCCTTCCAATCTAGCTAATCTCACAAAATAATATTATGGCAGACAATTTTAATATAACAGAAAACTATTTAGCAGACGACCGAGTAGATGCCTTGCAAAAGGTAACCGGCAAAGCCACATTCTCTGCTGAGCACGAGTTGCCCAATATGGCGTATGCGGTATATGTGTGCAGCACCATTGCAAAAGGAGCAATAAAAAATCTGTCCGTATCAAAAGCCAGATATGCTCCCGGCGTGATAGATATTATTTCCTATGCTAATTGTATGGTAGTGCCAGGGTTTTCTAAAGACAACAAAGGTTTTGAGTGGCCAGGATTAAAGATTTTTAATGATAATGTCATTCATAGCAATGGTCAGCCTATTGCACTAGTGGTAGCGGACACTTTAGAAAGAGCGGTACACGCAGCTAGTCTTGTAAATGTAGAATATGTGACGGAAGGCTTTTCTACTGACTTTAATAAAGACAGAAAAGAAGAGAAAAATCTAATAAAGCCAGTCAATTATAAAAGAGGGGATATAGAAAGTGTCGCGGCCGGCGATGTAATGCTAGAGCAAGAATATAATATGCCGATAGAAACGCATAACCCAATGGAGATGCACGCTACCATTGCGGTGTGGGATGCAACAGGAAAATTGACGGTGTATGATAAATCCCAAGGACCAAAATCTGTGCAAACTAGTTTAGCAAAAAACTTTGGACTAGAAGAAAAAAATGTACGAGTAATTACGGAGTATGTAGGAGGCGCATTTGGAAGTGCCTTGCGTAGTTGGCCGAATGTGCCAGCGGCTTGCATCGCTGCAAAAATGACGAAGCGACCAGTAAAATTAATGGTGACCAGAGAGCAGATGTTTACTACCGTGGGCTACAGACCAGAAGCTTGGCAGAAAATAAAACTCACTGCCGATAGCTCGGGGAAGCTTACTGGCATTACGCACCACGCCATTGGCAACACATCTACTTATGAGAATTTTACGGAAGGCATTGTAAATGTTTCTCAGTTTTTGTATGAGTGTCCTAATGTAGTGACGAGTTATAAACTACTACCGCTAAATGTAAATACGCCCATCTGGATGCGAGGTCCTGGCCCTGCTACTGGCTGCTTTGCGCTAGAGTGCGCCTTAGATGAATTAGCGTACAAATTAAATATTGATCCCGTAGAATTAAGGATGATTAATCATGCAGATGTACATCCAATGACTAAGCAAGAATGGACTACCAAGTTTTTAAAAGAATGCTACAACATAGGTAAAGAAAAAATAGGCTGGGGTAATAGGCCAACTGTTGCTGGTTCTAAGAGAGAAGATGGAATGCTAGTAGGTTATGGTATGGCTACTGGAGTATTTGGGGCAGGTAAAGGAAGAGCGACCGTGAAAGGAATATTGAGTGCCGATGGAAAATTAGTTTTACAAAGTGCCGTGAGCGATATGGGTCCCGGTACTTCTACAGCGATGGTGACGCTTGGCGAAGAATTGATGCAGCTACCAGCAGATAAAATAAATTTTGAACTCGGTGATACAGATCTTCCTCCAGGTCCTACACAAGGCGGTTCTGGCACTACCGCTGCTCTAGGCTCCGCTGTTACAGCGGTGTGTAGCGCCTTGCAAGTACAACTAAAAGAACTCGCTATAAAAAATATTGCGGCCTTTGCAGGAAAAAATGCGTCTGATATTACGTATAAAAATGGACAGCT
>JBBRHK010000150.1:0-7234 GCA_038222815.1 Chitinophagales bacterium | reverse complement strand
TAGCGGATTTAATGACGATTGATGAATCAATAAAATTAACTACGAAGCGACCAAAAGTAGTTTTGACTTGGGCACCTCACGTAAAGGCAATACCACATTGCGTTGCCAATAGTTTTGCTCAGTGGATGAATGCTTGGAATGAGGAAAGAAATGATGTATTTGATTTTGTCATTACACACCCAGAAGGATATGAATTGAATGAAAAATTTACTCAGGGAGCGGAAATATCATACGACCAAGAAGTAGCGTTGAAAGATGCTGATTTTGTTTATGTGAAGAATTGGAGCAGTTATAACGACTATGGGAAAATATTGAGCAGCGATGCTAATTGGATGCTTACTGAAAAACATTTGCAAAAAACAAATGCCGCTAAAGTAATGCACTGCTTGCCAGTAAGAAGAGACGTAGAGTTGAGTAGCGAAGTGCTCGATAGTACATGTAGTGCAGTAACGCAACAAGCAGGAAATAGAATATGGGCTGCACAAGCTGTCTTATCAACTATATTGAAAAATTTGAAAAAATAGAATGGAACAACTTCATATTGTAAAAATTGGTGGAAATATAATTGATGATGCTGATGCATTACAGCAATTTCTATCTGCATTTGCTGCATTGAAGGGAAATAAAATACTGGTACACGGCGGTGGGAAATTGGCGACAGACCTAGCAACTAAAATGAATGTGCCTCAGCAAATGCAAGATGGTAGGCGCATTACAGATGCAGAAACGTTGAAGATTGTTACAATGGTGTATGCTGGATTTATTAATAAAAATATCGTGGCGCAATTGCAAGCTTGTGATTGTGATGCAATTGGTCTGAGTGGCGCTGATGGTAATTTTATCAGGGCTAAAAAGCGAAGCATAGGCACAGTCGATTTTGGCTTTGCTGGCGACATAGTAGAGAATGCTGTTAATAAAAAATTAGCTGCTACATTGTTTGCAGAAGGAAAAACGATTGCGGTAGCGCCTATTACACACGATGGGAACGGACAGCTACTTAATACAAATGCAGATACTATTGCAGCAACCTTAGCTAAGGCAATGGCAGAAATGTTTGAAACCGTTTTGATTTTTTGCTTCGATAAAAAAGGATTACTTCAAGATGTGAGTGACGAGAATTCTGTTTTGAAGGAAATCAATGAGGAAAATGTAGAAGCGCTAAAGTTCTCAAATGTCATCAGTGCCGGGATGTTGCCCAAAGTGGACAATGCAATGAGTGCGATTCAAAATAATGTGAAGAGAGTTGTGTTAGGTCACGCAAATGATTTTGCAAAACTAGTTACGGGAGAAGCAGGAACAAATATTACAAAATAGATAATGAACAACGAACTTATTTCATCACTTACACAGGAAGCTATTGTAATGCTACAAGGGCTTGTGCGCATTAGCTCGCTAAGTAAGCAGGAAGAAATAACTGGAAGTATCATAGAATCTTATTTGAAAAAATATGTCGTAGATGTGCATCGAATAAAAAATAATATTTGGGCCAAGAATAAATTTTACCAAGACGGTAAGCCTACGATACTATTAAACAGCCACCACGACACAGTACCTGCCAATGCTGCTTACACACGGAATCCGCTGGATGGTACTATTGAAGATGGAAAATTATTTGGACTAGGTAGTAACGATGCTGGTGGATGCCTAGTATGTTTGATGGGTACGTATCTATATTTCTATAATCAAGAACATCTACCGTACAATATTATATTTTCAGCAACTGCAGAAGAGGAGATTTCTGGCAGAGAAGGTATTGAATTACTGTTTCCACAACTTGGAGAGATTGATTTAGCTATCGTAGGTGAACCTACATTAATGAACTTGGCTATTGCGGAAAAAGGCTTGATGGTGGTAGATTGTGTGGCCTACGGTAAGGCAGGACACGCTGCGAGAGAAGAAGGAGAGAATGCGATTTACAAAGCAATACAGGATATAGAGTGGATTAGAAATTATCAATTTGAAAAGGCGTCTGAATCACTTGGACCAGTAAAGATGTCTGTAACGATTATAAATGCTGGCTCACAACATAATATGGTGCCAGAGCAATGCAGATTCACTATTGATATTAGAATCAATGAATTATATAGCCATCAAGAAGTTTTAGATATTCTTACTGCTCATTTGGAATCGGAATTGAAGCCAAGAAGTATGCGAATAAGATCTTCTGGTATTGCCAAGGAACATCCTCTCGTACAAGCTGGTATTGAATTAGGCAAGTCGGTTTATGGTTCGCCCACTACTTCTGATCAAGCTTTGATAGATTGTGTTTCTGTGAAACTTGGGCCAGGCGATAGTGCTAGAAGTCATAGTGCAGATGAATTTATTTATGTGGAAGAAATTGAGAATGGGATAAAGGATTATATTATGATATTGGAAACATTTTTTCGGAAATAGGAATGAGATTCTTAGTTGGTAATTATTTGCTGATAGAAAATTTTATCGTTCAAACTAGAAAAGTAGAAACAAATGAAACTTTGGAACAAAGAAGCCACAAGCGTACAAGCAGCGGTAGAAAAGTTTACTGTAGCGAATGATGTAAACTTTGATTTACAACTAGCAAAATATGATGTCATTGGAAATATGGCGCAGGCAGCTATGCTTCAAAAGATTGGAATAATAACTGAAGAGGAGAATGCACAATTGCAAGAAGCACTTGCTGTCATTCAGCAAGAAATAGAAGCTGGTAATTTTAAAATAGATGACGGCGTAGAGGACATTCATTCACAAATAGAATGGATGCTTACCGAGGCTGTAGGCGAAGCAGGTAAGAAAATTCACACAGGCAGGAGTAGAAATGACCAAGTAGCTACGGATATAAAATTATTTCTTAGAGCAGAAGTTTTACAGGTCTTAGATCTTACCAAGCAATTCTTTGATGGTTTGATGTCATTAAGTAATGAGCATAAGGCAGTTTTAATGCCAGGATACACTCATTTGCAGATTGCTATGCCTTCTTCATTTGGTTTATGGTTTGCATCATTTGCAGAAAGCTTGATTGACGATGTAGTAATGCTACAAGCGGCGTACAAAGTTGCCAATAAAAATCCTCTAGGTTCTGGTGCAGGTTATGGTTCATCGTTCAACATTGATAGAAGCCATACTACGCATTCAATGAAATTTGAGGTATTGAATTACAATAGCATTTATGCGCAAACTACGAGAGGAAAAACAGAAAAAATTGTTGCGATGGCGATGAGCAGCATCGCCGCTACATTAAATAAATTAGCAGTAGATGTTTGCAATTTTGGTAATCAAAACCACGGATTTATTAGCTTCCCGGCAGAGACTACAACAGGCAGTAGTATAATGCCACATAAGAAAAATTTGGATGTATTTGAGTTAGTGCGGGCTAAGGCAAACATTATACAAGCAATGCCGACAACGCTCACTATGATGCTTACTAATATGCCTACAGGCTATCACAGAGATGTGCAGCTTACGAAAGAAGTGCTATTTCCTCAAATAAATGCCTTGAAGGATTGTTTGGAAATATTACTACTTATCCTTCCTCAAATCAGCGTGAAGGAGAATATTTTAGATGATGAAAAGTACTTGTATTTATTTAGTGTAGAGGCTGTAAATGAATTGGTACAAAAAGGAATGCCTTTTAGAGATGCTTACAAAGAGGTGGGAGAACTAATTGAAAAAGGCGAATTTCAGTTTGATAAAAGCAAAGCGTTGAACCATACCCACCAAGGAAGTATAGGAAACCTTTGTAATGAAGAAATAACTAGAGAAATGGAAAAACTAGTGAAGTCTTTCTAAGAATGAATGACCTACATTAAGTCTAAGGCGGCTGCAAAAGAAGTAACTACAAAAGGTAAAACCATTGAGCAATATCCTCCACCTATAGCGTATACGCCGAAGAAAGCTGCAACAGAAAGGAAGAACATAATCCAATATTTACCAGTTGATTTTTTAGTAGTTTCCATAATTAGCTTTTATTTGCTGCAAATATAGAGATTATGCTTTATTTTATCGAATTTGAAATAGAATAATTGAGCAATTTCTTATTCATTAAATTGCGCTCAAAAAATTAATTAATGGTTATTGAATTTTCTATAGCTTATCGGACCGTCTTAGGGCAGGATATTAAACTTTTATTGCATAATAAGCAATGGGAGTCTCTAGAAAGTAAGGATATGGAGTATGTTGAAGGACTTTGGGTATTGATGTTGGAAGTGGTTGAGGAGGACGTATTTTATAAATATGGTTTGTTTGAAAATGGCAAACTGATAGATTTTTTGAACAGAGAATTTTATATAAAGGATGAAGAATGCCAGCAAGAACGTATAATCGTCCAAGATGAATGGGTAGCACTGCCCTCCGCTCAACCAATCCTACAAACAAGACCATTCAAAAATATTTTCGGCAAGACTGCAGTAGAACAAACGAAAGGAAAGAAGAAAAAGAAATGGTCTCATAAAATAATACTGCATACTTTGCCAATGCAACAGCATCTTGTGCCTTGCATTACTGGTGCAGGTGATGTGCTTGGCGATTGGGATGAGGCTCATCCTTTATTGATGCAGCAAGGGGAAAGCGGATGGGATGTGAGTTTTTTAATTAAAGATTCATCAGCAGGTACAGAATACAAAGTGGCACTTTACGACAATAATAGCCATAGAGTAATAGCCTACCAGACTTCAGAAAATTCTCTGTTGCCAAGTAATAGTAAGAAGGAACAAGTAATTATTCATCGGCTTGTAAATTTTGAGAATTTTATATGGAAGGGTGCAGGTTTAAATGTGCAACTAAGTTCGCTACGCACAAGCCGTAGCTGGGGTGTGGGAGAATTTACAGATTTATTTCCGTTGATTGATTGGGTAAAAAGTACAGGAATGCAACTGATACAGTTGCTTCCTATTAATGATACTACTTCAACATTTACAGAAGCAGATTCCTATCCATACTCAGCCGTATCTGCATTTGCGCTGCATCCTATGTACTTAAATGTGCAAAAAATTGCTACTGCCAGAATCATCGACTTACCTAAAAAGTTATTGCAATCAGCAGTGAAACTCAATGAAGCTCCTTCACTAAATTATGAAGAAGTACTGGCGTTGAAATGGGAATCAATAAAGTTGCTATTTCAAAAACTCGGTACCGATTTTTTAGAGGAAGAGGCGTTTAAAATATTTTATACTGATAATAAAGATTGGTTATTACCCTACGCTGCCTACTGTCATTATAGAGATCTATATCAGACAACTGATTTCACCAAGTGGGAGAAGGCAGAACAATATGATGCACTTGAAACAGAATTATTATTTACAGAAACTAATAAGAATTTTAGCTTGGTAGCTATCCATCTTTTTGTACAGTATCACTTGCACTTACAGTTAGCAGATGCTACGGGCTATGCTTACAAAAATGGAATCGTTTTTAAAGCAGACTTGCCTATTGGTGTGGGGCGTGCTAGCGCAGATGTGTGGCAGAATCCTTCACTATTTAATATGGCAGTACAGGCAGGTGCACCGCCAGATGCGTTTGCAGTAAAAGGTCAGAATTGGAGTTTTCCTACCTATAACTGGGAAGAAATGAAAAAGGATAACTACGGCTGGTGGCGTAGTAGGATGGGGCAATTGAGTAAGAATTTTGATGCAGTGAGGATAGACCATATTCTCGGCTTTTTTAGAATTTGGAGTATTCCTATGACTGCGGTAGAAGGTATTCTTGGAAGATTTGTTCCTGCGATGCCCATCACCGCAGACTATATACAGCAACGTGGTATTAATTTTTCTGAGGAGCGTTTTTGTTTACCCTACATCACAGAACACATACTCTGGGAGAAGTTTGGGAATGATGTAAGCTGGGTTAAAGAAACATTTTTAGATGGATTAAGATTTAAGCCAGAATTTGATACGCAAAGAAAGATTGAAAGTTATTTTTTAAAAAATAAGGAGCATCAAGAATTAAAAGCTGGTCTTTTTGACTTGACGGCCAATGTTATTTTACTGAAAGATGAAATGGACTACCATTATCATTTTAGAATAAATATTTTTGAAACGAGCTCCTATCAACATTTAGATGATGCAACAAGAGCCTCACTAAATACACTTTACAACGAATATCTTTTCAAGTTTCAAGATACGCTTTGGAATCAAACTGGTATAGAAAAGCTAGAAGCTTTAAAAGCAGCTAGTAATAATATGTTACTCTGCGGCGAAGATTTAGGAATGGTGCCAGATTTTGTGCCTGCTGTATTATCTCAAATGAACATTCTTTCTTTACAAGTAGAGCGGATGCCGAAGAAAAGTAACGAGCAATTTAGCTTTCCTGAAAATGCCCCCTTCGACTCAGTGCTTACTCCAGGTACACACGATATGAGTACGCTAAGGGAATGGTGGCAAGAAGATAAGACAGTAACTCAGGAATTTTATAACAAAGCTTTAGGGAGACACGGCGCTGCGCCAGATGATTGTACAGCAGATATTGCAGAGCAAATTATTGCGCAACACCTTTATGCTCCAGCAATGTTGTCTGTTTTTTTGATACAAGATTTAATAGCGATGAGTAATGAGCTGCGAGCCGATAATCCGCAGGACGAAAGGATAAATATTCCTGCAAATCCACAGCATATATGGAATTATAGGATGCATCTTTATTTAGAAGATATTTTGGCAGATGATACCTTTACACAGAAAATTAAAAGTTTAGTGATAGGTTCTGGTAGGAGTTAAGAAATTTATTTGTAAATTTTTCGGGGTGTGTCCCCAGATAAAAATCGGGGTCGGCCTGTCCAGATTCTTTTCGGGGGCTATACGCTATATCTTCCCGCCTTTCAGGAGGGGAAGGATAGTGCTTCTATCCCTCACACAAAGGCAAGACCCTGATTAAAGTATATAAACTTTGAAACTGGTAATTCAAATTTTCCTAATAGATAGGAATAATCGAATCTTTAATGTTCTAAAAAATATTTTGTATAAAAAAAACTAAATTATTTGAAGCTCAATTATAAAATAGTAAACACGCCTTTTAAGTATCCGTTCACCATTTCCAAGGGGACGAAAACACATCAACCTGCGCTAATAGTAGAGTTGGAATTTATGGGCTTTACAGGCTATGGTGAAGCACCAGCCATTACTTATTATGACATTACAGTAGAGAAAATGGAAGCTGACTTACTGGCGAAGAAAAAATTTATAGAGCAATTTACAATTACCGATCCAGAAAGATTTTGGCATTTTTTGCATCATTTATTTCCACAAAACTCATTTCTCGTGTGTGCGCT
>JBBRHK010000149.1:0-7258 GCA_038222815.1 Chitinophagales bacterium | reverse complement strand
ACACGGTGCTACACAAGAAGTAATAACTTATACAGAAAACATTTTCGTGAAGGAAATAAATTCTGTAACTGACAATCCAAATATTTTCCCGGAGGAAGATTTGATTTTAAGTGGTGGTAACTTTCACGGACAGCCGCTTGCAATGGCCGCTGATTTTTTAAGTATTGCAATGAGTGAACTCGGTAGTATCAGCGAAAGAAGGACGTATCAATTAATAAGTGGCCAACGAGAACTGCCAATGTTCCTGATCAAAAATCCTGGTCTTCATTCTGGCTTAATGATACCGCAGTACACAGCAGCAGGGATTGTGAGTGAGAATAAAACGCTTTGTACACCTTCAAGTGTAGACACGATCAGCAGTAGTAATAATCAGGAAGACCACGTGAGTATGGGTGCCAATGCGGTGGTAAAATGTTTGACCGTTGTAGAAAATGTTGAAAAAGTTTTAGCGATAGAATTACTTACTTCAATGCAGGCGATGGAGTTTAGAAGTGGTAAGACTTCTGCTTACTTACAAAATATAATTAAAGCATTTAGAGAAAAGATAAGTTTCAATGAAGCAGATAGAATGTTATATAAAGACATTCAGGCTTCAGTAGAATTCATAAGAACTTTTGATTTACCAAAAATAAAATAGAGTTTATTTTTTAAAATATTAAGAAAGAATGGCAGAGAAAAAATACGATTACGAAAAATATAAAACCCCCACAGGAACTAAGCTAAACTGTAAAGGTTGGGTTCAAGAAGCAGCACTAAGAATGCTTTTGAATAACCTTGATCCAGAAGTGGCAGAGCGACCGGAGGAATTGATCGTATATGGCGGTAGAGGAAAAGCTGCAAGAAATATTGAAGCCTTAGATAATATTATCGCTTCTTTAAAAGATTTAGAAAATGATGAAAGCTTGCTGGTGCAAAGTGGTAAGCCTGTCGGAATTTTAAAAACACATAAAGATGCGCCAAGGGTTTTAATCAGCAACTCACAGTTAGTTCCAAATTGGGCTAACTGGGCACACTTTGATGAGTTAGAGCAAAAAGGATTAATGATGTACGGGCAAATGACTGCCGGTAGTTGGATTTATATTGGTAGCCAAGGAATCGTGCAGGGAACTTATGAAACGTACTCTGCCATTGCGAATAAGCATTTTGGAGGAAGTCTTAAAGGAACATTAAATGTTACTGCAGGCTTAGGGGGAATGGGCGGCGCACAGCCATTGGCCATAACAATGAATGGAGGTGTAGCCTTAGTAGCAGAAGTGGAAGAGTGGAGAGTAGATAAGCGGCTTGAAACAAAATATGTAGATGAGAAATGTAACAATATTGATGAAGCCATTGATAAGGCATTACTCGCAAAAGAAAATGGCGAAGCAAAAAGTATTGGTGTCGTGTGTAATGCCATTGAACTTTTGAAACGACTTTTAGAAAGAAATATAATTCCAGATACACTTACTGATCAAACGAGTGCCCACGATCCTTTAGTAGGTTACGTTCCTCTAGGTTTGAGCAATGACGAAGCGGACGCATTAAGAAAAAATGATCCTGACACGTATACAAAACAAAGCTATGCTAGTATGCACTTGCACGTAGAGTTGATGCTAGAGTTGCAAAAAAAAGGCGCAATTACTTTTGATTATGGAAATAATATAAGAGCAAGAGCATCGGAGTATTTGATTGAGAATGGAAGCAGCAAAGAAGAAGCAAAGGAAATGTTTGGGTTTCCAGGGTTTGTACCTGCTTATATTCGTCCGTTATTTTGTGAGGGCAAAGGACCATTCAGATGGGCAGCACTTAGCGGAGACCCAGAAGATATTGCGGTTACAGATGAATTGATGATGAATCTATTTCCAGAAAACGAATCAATGATACGCTGGATAAAAATGGCACAAGAAAGAATTGCTTTCCAAGGATTACCTGCAAGAATTTGCTGGATAGGTCAGGGTGATAGAGAAAAAGCAGGATTAGCATTTAATGAGTTAGTAAGAACAGGAAAAGTAAAAGCACCTATCGTAATTGGTAGAGATCATTTAGATACCGGTAGTGTAGCAAGTCCGAATAGAGAGACTGAAGCAATGCTGGATGGTAGTGATGCAGTGGCAGACTGGCCAATTTTAAATGCATTAGTAAATACCGCAGGTGGCGCAAGTTGGGTAAGTCTGCACCACGGCGGCGGAGTAGGAATGGGCTATAGCATTCACTCTGGGATGGTGATAGTGGCAGATGGAACGGATGATGCCAAAGCAAGGCTGAGTAGGGTTTTACGTAACGATCCCGGAATGGGTGTGATTCGCCACGCAGATGCGGGTTATCAAACTGCTAAGGAAATGTCGGTAGCGCATAAATTGGATTTGGAAGAAAGACTGAGAAACCAATAATTTATTAACTAGATAAAAGTCTCCAATTGAGTGCTGTAGAAGAACAAGATGTACACCAGCAATTTGCTGAATATTTTCCTGTAGATGATCTTAAGAGATATTTTTATCTGTTAAGCAAAAGATTATCGGAGGGAAATATCTGTGTGCCTTTTCAAGATTTTGCAGCAGCAGAATTACCAATTGATTATAAAGTGTTAGCTACAAAAGAAGCCTTGCTGCAGCAGCCATTAGTAACGAACAGTGAGGGAAGGCAACCGATTGTAGTACATAATGATAATGTCTATCTACATCGTTATTTTAGTTATGAAACGGCTATTCTAAAAAAGATACAAGAGCTCATCAGCAGTGAAAATGATTTTAAGGAAAGCTCGACGAAATTATTAGCCGAGAAAACTTTTATTAATTCCTTGTTTCCTTTAGATGTTTCAGATGAACCCAACTGGCAATTTGCAGCGGCAATAGCGGCCTGTTTACAGCAATTTACAATCATCACTGGCGGTCCGGGAACTGGAAAGACAACAACCATTGCTAAGGCTCTGGCTATTCTGTACAAGTTAAATCCTTCGGCAAAGGTAGCGCTGGCAGCACCTACAGGGAAAGCTGCAAATAGAATGGCAGAGTCTTTAAAACAAGCCGCAGGAAGTTTTTCTAAAGAAATACAATCATTATTTATAGATCTCAAACCTTCAACGATTCATAGATTGTTAGGCGTAAGAAAAAATTCTATTCATTTTAATAGAAATGCAGAACAGCCACTTGCTTACGATATCATTATTGTAGATGAAACAAGTATGATGGATGCGGCGCTAATGGCTAAATTTTTGGAGGCTGTTCCAACCTCAACAAAACTAATTTTCCTCGGCGATAAAAATCAATTGACATCTGTAGAGGCTGGAAGTGTATTTGGAGATTTATGTGAGTCGCTGCAAGAGCAGAATATTTTTACTGATTCAATGACTGAATTATTAAATCAAATTGCAACACACGGTACAGTTAGTTTTCAAACAGGAACAACCGGAGCTGAAAAGAATCATCCATTATTTGGTCACATTGTATCGCTCACAAAAAGTTATCGCTTTAATGATGAAGCAGGTATTGGGGCTTTTAGTAAAGCGGTCTTAAATAATGATGTTCAAATTATAGAAAGCTTTTTTAAAAATGAGGATAGTCAGATTACCATCCTGCCTGAGGACAGTGATAAAGAACTCGAGGCATTTATTTTAAAATACAGTAGCTACATCAACGAGCCAGATATTAAGCTTGCCTTGCAATTACTCAATAATCAAAAAATTCTTTGTGCTACGAAGCTAGGTAAGAAGGGTGTGCATTCAATGAATAGAGTTGCAGAAGTCATACTTCAAAAACATCAGCTGATACAAGTGACTGGAGCGTTCTACAATAATATGCCAATAATGATGGCAGAGAATAATTATCAGTTAGAGTTATTCAATGGAGACACAGGAATTGTAAGAGAAAAGGATGGAGAACTTAGAGTTTGGTTTGAAAATAGTGCCAATGAATTAGTAAGCTTTATCCCTGCATATATTTCTTCTGCTAATAAATGCTATGCAATGACGATTCACAAAAGTCAAGGGAGTGAATATAAAGAAGTGTGGGTATCCTTACCAGAGGAAGATGAAGAAGGGCATTATAGTAGAGAATTATTATACACAGCCGTAACAAGGGCTAAAGAGATAGCATTCATAGATGGTAAGAAAGAAATGATTCTTGCGATGGCTGCTAGGCAAGTGAAAAGAAGTTCCGGAGTGGTAGATAGATTAAAGTTAAACGACTAGAAAAAAGACAAAATGGCCATTTCCTTAAAAGTTTCAAATTCGCTGCAAGTCCTCCTAGAAAGGCTTTGCGAAGAAATGGCGCAAGAAAAATTATCGATTTTTCAACCTGTGTATATTGTGACGCAGACCGATGGAATGAATAACTGGCTGAATTATCAGATTGCCAATAAGATGGGTATTGCCGCCAATATCCAGTTTATAAAACCCAATGAACTCATACAACGGGTGTATTATTCTGCCGAGTTAATCAAAGATGATGCGACAAGTAGAGAGACGATTACTTGGTATATTTTTCAAACTTTTGCTAAGCAAGAATTTATAGATGCGTTTCCAGCTGTTGCAAAATACTATCTAATCAATGGTAAGGATGATGGTGTAAAACGAATAGCGCTAGCGCAAAAAATGGCCGATTTATTTGACCAATATATCGTGTATCGCCCTGCAATGATTAGAGAATGGAATAATGGTAAATATCAGGAGGACGAGGCTTGGCAATTTTATATTTGGAATGATATCAAACCATTTATCGGAAAAAATAAAATTGAATTAAATGATGAGTTGGTTACTGAATTAAAGGATCCAAAAACAATTGATCGCATTCGGCAACGGTTTCCTGCCGTTTACTTTTTTGGCATTAGCCTTATTACAAGCTATCATTTACAGGCACTAACGCAGATTTCTGAAGTGATTGACATTAGTTTCTTAATGATAAACCCTGCACCGGGAGCTTATTGGTTTGAAGATAGGAACGAAAGGCATCTTGCTTTTCTCAGAAAAAAAGACAAAGACATTTTACCTGTAGAAGGAAATACTTTATTGCTCAATTGGGGTAAACTGATTCAAAATACTTTTTGGCTGTTGTTTCAAAATGATGACGTCATCAATGTATATGATGAATTGGACACAGAAGAACCCAAAGGAAATAAATTACTGCATCAGTTACAGCATCAAATTCTTAACAATGAAACCGATGTTGTAAAATCATTTACCCAACAAATGCTAGATGATGATAGCATTAAAATAAATTCTTGCTACACGGCACTCAGAGAAGTAGAATCGCTTTACAATTTTATCATCCACTTGTTGCACGATAAAAAAGAGGCTATTGTTCCAAGTCAAATATTAGTAATAGCAGCAGACATTGATTTATATGCTCCTTATATTAAAGCAGTTTTTGAGTCGGCGCCTACTAAGTTTTACTTTACCATTGCAGACACATCTGTAGCAAGCGAGGATGGTGCCAATGCCGTATTAGATGGCCTTCTACGACTTACAGAGAAATCATTTACTGCTGAAAATGTAGTAAGACTTTTAGATTATAGCTATGTACAAGCACAATTTAAGATTTTTGATATTGAGCTTATACGCCAAGCAGTACAAGCCGCAAACATTCGCTATGGCATTGATAATGAAAAGAGCGATGAAACTTATCTAGTAAGCTGGACATATGGATTGCAAAGAATTATGTACGGTATTGCACTCGGAGATGAAGAAATATATGAATCTGCCATAACAAACGAAAGTTTCTTTCCGGTAAATGTGGTAGAAGGAGCAGCAAGAGAACAGCTAATCAGTTTTGTCCATTTCGTTACGCAATTGATTACAATGCTTGAACAGCGGAACGGCAACAAGAAAGTAGGGGATTGGGTAATATATGTGCAAGGAATTATTGCCACTTTTCTTGAAGCCACGCTCGATGAGGATGATGAAGAGAAAAAATTATTAGTTGAACGATTGGCAAGTTATGCCAATCTAGCCACAGCATTTACAGAAGAAGTAAGCTTTGACGTTTTCCTACAAAACTTTGCCACAACAGATGTAGGAACTACCAGAGAGAAAAGATTTATGGCTGGTGGTATTACTTTTTGCTCTATGATACCAATGCGCTCTATTCCTTTTAAAATGGTGGCTATGCTTGGTCTAAATTATGATGCCTTCCCAAGAAAAGACCATCCGGTGAGTTTTGATCTGATGCAACTCCACAAAAAGAAAGGCGATAGAAATGTAAAGGAAAATGACAAGCATTTGTTTTTAGAAACTTTGTTATCTGCTCAAGAATATTTTTATGTGAGCTATATTGGTCAGCAGGTGACTAGTAATGTGCAATTGCCTGCCTCTACGATGGTAGATGAATTGGTAACATACATTAAAAGAAGGAAGGCGGACAATGCAGATGGAGCAAGTATCGTAGTGCAGCAGCCCTTACATAGCCACAGCAATAAATATGCTCTGGGCAACCCTCAATTGTATCAATACCTAGGGAGCAGGGCTGGCAGTCAAAATCAATTTCTAGATGGAAAAGCAAATGCCATAGCAGCTATAGAAAAAATCGACATTGTACAATTTGCTAGGACTATTATATTTCCTATAAAACATTACTACAATAAAGTACTAGGGATTTATTATCAAAAAGAAACTTTAGGATTACCAGATACGGAGGATTTTGAATTAAATGGTTTACAAAAGTGGAGTTTGAAGAATGAACTAATAACTAAAGTAGATTTTGATTTGGATGATTGGATTGATACAGCCAAAAAAATGGGACAATTGCCACTCAATAATTTTGGAGCTTATTATGCTACAAAAATTGTGGAGGAGCTAGGCGATGTGAGGAAATTATTCAGGGAATTAACGGCAGATAATTCTGCCGAGCCAGGGACTTTTGAAATTAAGCTCAAAAATCTTACACTCTATGGAGAAGAAAAACTGATATACGGCAATTCATTTGTATTTATCTGCGTGAGTACCTCAGAGTGGAAATACCTAGCAGAAGCCTATATCCACTATCTATTCGTAAAGTCAGTAGAAGAAAATTTAGACTGTTATTTTTTAAGTAAGACAAACACAGCCTTGGTAAAATTTGCTGACATCAGTAAACAAGAAGCAATAAACAGGCTAAACGAATTGACCGTTTTGTATCATCTTGCTTCTACCCAAATCATTCCTTTCTCTGCCAATTTAATTTTTGATGATAAGAAATTAGAAAAAGAAATAGAGTTAATATACGAATCTGCCATCAAGAAGACATTTGAAGTTGCCTACTATCCTTGCAATGATCCATATTTAGTAAAGGCATACGAATCAAACCTTTTT